>CAYTVK010000283.1:0-3038 GCA_964441725.1 uncultured Candidatus Bathyarchaeia archaeon
AGAGACGAGCAGTACGTGTACATGACAGACAACGAGAAAAACATGGAAAAACTCTACGATATACAATCCGACCCAGAGGAGAAACATGACATCAGCGAAGAAAACCCCGAGGTCTGCAAGACGCTGAGGGAAAGAATATGGCGTGAAGCGAAAGGAGACCCACCGGTCTACGATGTCATCCGACAGGGACATGAATGGTATGATTACCCAGACATCCACGACCCCACGGGAACCTTCTCAAAGTCCCTCATAGATAAACGAGACCAACGGATGAAGAAATAACAACTTCTTCACCCCGCTGTGAAAAAAGTTAACACATAGCGCCCCAGATGATCCATTGATAGAAATGGAAAAGCTCATCATAACCGCGGCGGTAACGGGCGGAGAATACGTATCCAAGGAGACCACACCCTACGTACCCAGCACAGCTGAGGAGATAATAAGAGAAGTAATAGCATGCGCAGAGGCAGGTGCAAGCGTAGTCCACCTCCACGCAAAAGACCCAGAGACAGGGGAAGCCTTCAGCGGAGACCCAAACCCACTGCTGAGAGAATACGTTGAGGGAATACGAGAAGAAACAGATGTAGTGATCAATCTAACCACGGGAGGTGGCAGGGTAGGAAACCCACCCGAGGTCTGGGATCGTCTCGTGGAGACCCGATGCCAGCTGGGCTCGGAGATGATGAGCCTCAACATGGGGACAATGAACCGATGGGCAGAGCATCCGACGGGTGAGATATTCCTCAACACAGTAAGCATGCTGGAGAGGTGGTGTGGATACATGGTGAAACACGGCGTAAAACCAGAGCACGAGGTATATGACACGGGTATGATCAACGTCTGCAAACAGATCGCCGAGAAAGGCATAGTGCCAGAGCCTCTTCACGTCCAGTTCGTCATGGTGGGACGCACAGGTTTCCTACCAAACCCCCGTATGCTCCAGTACTGTGTGGATCTTCTCCCAGAGAACTGGACTTGGAGCGTATGCGCCCTCGGCAGAAACCAGGTCCCCATGGCAGCCATAGCCACCGTAATGGGGGGACACGTAAGAGTCGGTTTCGAGGACAACGTGTACATTCGCAGGGGTGAACTTGCAAAGAGCAACGCCGATCTGGTGAAGAAAGTTGTCAACATAGCAAACGAACTGGAGAGACCCATTGCTACCCCAGATGAAGCCCGCAGGATACTGGGCCTCAAATAACCAGTCACTCATTTAATCTACTCATCCCACGGATTCATAGTAGAATGATTTTCACAAAGGTTTGCATCGTGGGCTCAGGGTTTCTAGGCACACAGATAGGGGTTCTATGCGCTAGACATGGCTACAATGTATCCATGTATGATATCGTGCCTGATGCCTTGACGGCTTCAGAGCAGGCTGTCGATGATTATTTGAAGGAATGGATAGAAGCTGGTGACATCAGTGAAGCCGATAGGAGCGCCATCAAACAGAGAATAGGCTACACAGTTGACCTAGAAGACGCTGTTCAAGGAGCAGGCATGGTGATAGAGGCTGTCGTAGAGCAACTAGAAGTAAAACGCAGGGTCTTCAAGAGACTCGACCAGTTATGCACACCAAGCGTATTAATAGCAACCAACAGCAGCAGCATAAAGATATCACACATCGAGGACACCACAACACACCCCGAGAGAGTACTGAACATGCACTTCTACGGCTACCCATGGAGAAGAAGAGTACTCGAACTAATGAAAGGCACAGCCACCACAGAGGAAAACATGCTAACAGCCAAGAAGTTCAGCCAAAACATAGGCGTATACCCGCTCATGGTGTTGAAGGAGAGCACTGGCTTCATATTCAACAGGGTGTGGAGGGCAATAAAGAAAGAATGCCTAACAGTGGCTGATACAGGGGTTGCTTCCTTTAAGGACGTGGATAGGGCTTGGATGAGCCTATACGGCATGGATATTGGCCCATTCGGGTTGATGGACAGAGTGGGACTGGACGTAGTGCGGGACATAGAACTGGTATACTACGGGGAATCAGGAGGTCCCAGAGATAAGCCGCCTGAGATACTGCTGAACAAGATCAAAAAAGGAGAGCTAGGGGTAAAAACAGGCAGAGGCTTCTACACGTACCCTGACCCAGAGTACAGTAAGCCTGACTGGCTGCATTTAGAAGAAGAATAAAAAAAGGGGAGAATTAGTCTCCGGGTCGAATCTCTGTTCTAAGGAACAGCATATATGATGCTGCGAAGCAGACTACGAGCCCCACTACCAACACAGCTATGTTAGCCCAGTTAGTCACCAGCGCTTCTCCTAGACTCACTGTTCTCTGGAACTCCTGAGCCCCAAAGTTGAAGCCTCTGGCTGTGCCTATTATGGCTCCAGCTGTGTCTGAGAATATCTGGGTTGGAGATATCTTCATTATGAGGTCTTCGAGCTGGGTTCTCTGCATCATCGTTTGCCTGAACTCGTCGGTCATCTGGAATCTTCCCGCTCCACCGTTGCTGTTTGTTCCACCGCTTGTGATGAACATGTCTGAGTTGAGGGGTATCATCACGTTGACTATGGCCGATGCCAGTATGGTTAGTACTATGGAGAAGAACATCCACGTTGCGATGGAGAAGAGTATGGAGGTCGATGTCTTCTTCACCACAACCGAGAACAACATCCCCAGGCTCAGCCAGAAGACGAGGTATAACACTGTGAGCAGTGCCAGTGTAACTATCTTCAACGCCTCTGTGATCGACGGTCCGTATCCCAGCATGGGTATCGCCAGCCCAGTTGTTATTGCGATGGTTCCTATTCCAAGGGTAGCCAAGGAGGCTGCTCCTGCGAGGAATTTACCGTTAATCACTGAGTCCCTGTAGATGGGTTGACCCAGCAGCATGGATAGTGTCCCAGTGCTTCGCTCCTTGTTTATGGCGTCGAAGCCGAATGCCATGCCCAGTATGGGTCCGAACATCACCATGATCTGGATGAAGCTGAAGCTCATCTGGGTGCCTGAGAATATGTAGACAAATGAAGCGTTCGTGTTATTCTTGATAAAGTCTGAGCCCTGATAGGCTGCCAGCACC
>CAYTVK010000284.1:0-2019 GCA_964441725.1 uncultured Candidatus Bathyarchaeia archaeon
CTATTATGGTTAACGAGTCCTACTCCGAGTAAGGCTTTTATGCTATTAGACAGGTTTATCAGAGTACTTGCCGCCGTAGCTCAGCCTGGGAGAGCGCCCGGCTGAAGACCGGGGTGTCGAGTGTTCAAATCACTCCGGCGGCACCACTTATTCTCAATAAAACATACTACCCTGCGCTAAAATTATGACGTGGTAGCTGGTGAACCTGCATAGTGATCAATAATCCATGTCATGCATCCGTTTTAATTATTATAATAGCCCGGTAAAGTGAAGGTATCAATCTCTACGGGGAAAACATGATCTCAGATCAGAGTCAGCAATCCAGCGAAGTCAATGCACAGTATGCAGAGCTAGACCTTACTGTAGAGGAATCTTTCTTCATTGAACTACTGCAGAAGAAGGAAAAACAGACTATAGACCTGAAGTTCACAGCGAAAGGCGTTCAGATGGGAAACATGGAGCCCTTCACAAACTACTATTCTGAAGCCGAGATAAAGCGACTACTGGAGAGTCTTGTCTCAAAAAAAGCCATCACCAGGCAGGAGAAGGGAGCCGTTCTCCTATGCCCCAAGTGCGGTGGTTACGCTAACATGCCTGTACTCGTCTGCCCCAGATGCGGATCCACAAAAATAAGCCGTAAAGAGGACCTATTCCACCCTGAATGCGAGTACTGGGGGCCAACTGAAGAATTTATTGACGGTGTTTTACTTCGGTGTCCAAGATGTGATGAGTTGCTGGATGAGAAGGCTCTGGAGGGTACGCCGGGGTATTTCAGTATAAGTGACCCTTATTTTGAGTGTCATGACTGCGGGACTGCGGTTTCGAAGAACAACATAACGATGGTTTGCATTAAATGTAAAAACAAGTACACTACAGTCCAGGCAGCCTATCTAAATTCTGTATCATATATTCTAGCCTCAGGTGTGCCTGTAAAACCACATGCGCATCCGCCAAAGAAGATAACTGAAAAAATAGAGGAAAAAGAACAGCCTCCAGTCGAGGAAGCTAACCCAGAGGAAAATGCTGAGCCTAAGCAGACTGAAGCCGAAGAAAAACAAATCGAATCGCCAGAAGAAACAGAAATAATGTCCTTGAAGAAAGCGGAACAGAAACAAGTGAAAAAAGAAGAGAAATTTGAACCCATTGAGGAAAACATCCCCAAGCCTCAATTGGATGAGCCACTGGAAAAACAACCTGAGACACAGATACAGGAAGAGACTGCTGAGAAAGAAATAGAAGAACAAACAGAGCCTCAAGCAGAGAAAGCATCTGAGGTCGAATTAGATGAGAAACCCGTGGAAAAGCCGGAACCGATCCATGAAGAACCAGAACAAGAGCCTATAGTAGAGCCTGTTGTAGAATCCGAGGATGTTCCTGAAGAAATACTCGAAGAGAAGTCTGGTCCAGAGATATTGCAGAACTCTATAAAACGAGTGTCTGATTTATTCAGGAAAACCACTGAAAAGAAGACATCAAGAAAAAAGAAAACCGAACCTGAACCGGAATTCGATGAAGAAGAGTACGAGGAAGAGGAATACGAGGAAGAAGAAGAGGAAGAAGAGCCTCGATCATCTGAAGCAAAAACCTTCCAGATACTGATGATCGTAGAAAACGTCACAGTCTCAGAGTTTATAATCGAGAGCCTCGAGAAAGTCAAGAAGCCAATAAATGTAATCCACGTAGATGAAGGCAATCTAGCATTAAAGGAGCTGAGACATATCTATGATGCATTGATCCTAGACCTCGACCTGAAAGAAATAGACAGCAAGTTGATTCTCTCAGAGATGGAGAAATGGAGCATAATGACTCCAATCATAGCTTTATCTGACCACAATCAACGACTGGACAAGTACATACTCAACGTAGAAACAGTTTTAAAGAAAAAACAAGGCGACATCCATAAATTACGCAAGATACTCCAAAAACTACTGTAAACACTGATCAACGCTCCATAATCAATACCTATCTAAAAACAGATTCTCCTTCAATGACCTGGGTCGAAGCCATACTGTACGCTAT
>CAYTVK010000284.1:2029-3024 GCA_964441725.1 uncultured Candidatus Bathyarchaeia archaeon
CCTATGCAGCTATAGGAACAGGTTACATGATAAGAAAAGTTAGTAAAATAATCAGACCTTAAAACGGCCATGAAAGACTTAACGAGCCTAATACTATGAAAATCTGAGACATTATAACATAAATATATGTCGCTGTCCTCACTTTCTGGACTTTGTCCCGGTCAAAACCATTGTAGATAGGCACTACGAATCTGAGAAGAATCAGACTTGAACCAATAACAGTTATGGGTAGTAAAGTATTGAACCCAAGTTGCGTATAGGTCAAAGTAGTTACAACCATCATTATCAGAATTGCTGTTCCGAGGAACTGAATCCTTCGCTTCCATGAAAGAGACCTAGCCAACGTGTTGACCTCAAACATCTCATCCTCTGTCTCATCAAGACTATCACTTAAAGCTGGAAGACCGAGGAAACTAAACACTCCCATCATTATTCCCGCGAATATCCCCGGTAGACTGAAGTGACCTGTAACCGCGTAAACTCCTACCAGAGCCAACAGCGGCCAACCTAAACAAGTTACTATCTCTTTCAGCAGAAACATCTTTTTGAATCTCACTCCAGGCCAAGAATATAGCATGTAGAGCACATAATATGTCGCACTAAACAGGAATGCCATACTGTTAATCATGAAACTAGCTATCAGTCCGAGAATTCCTGTTATGGCTATGAAATAGGTGGCGAATTTCTTGCTTACTTCACCTGAGGCTAGTGGTCTCGTTTTTTTATCTGGATTGTATCTATCCATTTCGGCGTCACATAGATCATTATAGATGTATGCTGAAGCTGTCAATAACGCCGTTGAGCCTATTGCCATAAATGTTGGTGTAAGAGGCGGGTATCCTCTTCCAACTATTAGACATGCAATCAATGTACACCATGACCATATGAAAATGGCTTCCGGTCTTGACTTTATCAATGCTAAAGTACTCTTAATTACTGTCACTCTCACTCACCAGTATAGAGTATTGCTCTATACCTCTACTCCATATCATTGA
>CAYTVK010000285.1:0-887 GCA_964441725.1 uncultured Candidatus Bathyarchaeia archaeon
CAGTCCATTATAGACTGACGTACTTGGGCATGTGAGCACGCATTGTCCTAATCTATTGAGCACGGACTCTGCCAATTTTCCTTTTGAAAAACCGAACACCATCACGGCTGTGCCGGATCTTCCATCAGGTGAATCATCCGGCGCTATCTTTGCTTCGATTCCAGCTTCGCAGTCACATGCGATGACACTAGTCGCAAAACCTGTCATGGATGTGGCCGCTGTGTCAGCCCATCTCTGAGATGCAGAGGTTATGATGATTCTGCTTCCCCACATGCTGAACCCCTCGGCGAATGTGTCGTCGATTTCCACGCCATTGTGTATGAAGCTCATCACCAGTCACCTCCCGCGCTGTGTATCTTCTGAAGCGGTAAGTACTCGTCTTCCACAGGGTAGTTTCTGAGGCTTATACTGTAATATTGCTTGAAGTCTTTCTCGACATCCTTCATTAGCTCCTCGTCAATATCCTGAGGTACTTTGGAGTCTACCCAGTGTGTCGCACCCATCGGGGTGGCTACGACTTCGCCGTCCATTACAACAATCTCACCACTTTTGATGGTGTATGCTGCTTTTCCAAATGCCTTGATGAGTTTATTGTACTGGCTCGGTCTCCACTCTGTTGGGTTGATGTCGTAGATTGCGACATCCGCATCAGCACCTTCCCCAAGATGTCCTTTCTCCGTTAATCCCAGCGCCTTAGCGGTTCCGGCGCGAGTAGATATGGCTATGTCGTTGAAGCTATATTCACGGTAGAGATTAGCTAACCCCGTTCGTTTCAGGCATGATTTATTGATCTCCCTCATGGTGTCTGTTCTTGCCTGTCTGCTCATGAGCCAAGCAATCACCTGCGGGTAATAGATGAATGGACCGCCGTTTGGGTGATCCGTTGT
>CAYTVK010000285.1:897-3008 GCA_964441725.1 uncultured Candidatus Bathyarchaeia archaeon
TCCCCACTGAACGCTGTTGGCTGGGTTATTCTTCTTGAATGTATAAGGCACTACTCCAGCGCCTGCCTCCAACTCGACATCGCTGTTCACCCACTTATTCCCTGTCATGTTCCAGAGGGCGAACTGCCATGGGCCATCGCCCGTCATGGTGGTAGTGTCTGTGAATATTATCTGACCAAGGTCAAGGGTCACATGTTCATGCGAGTTTACGTATTTCGCGATGTAAGGTGCCCCTGATTTGACATTCATCCAGTTGTTCCCCGCGAGGGCGTTGAACTGACAGTGAACCACGTGCACAGTGGCCTTTCTCCCATCTCTGGGTTTAATATCCTTCAGGATGTCCATGGTTTCCCTTGTTATCTTGTAGTTTCCAGGCATCCCGAGATTGTTACAGTGCAGATGAATTGTATGCGGTAATCCAAGCTCCTCGTTGGCTCTAGCTAGACCCTTTACTATCTGCCTCGGTGTAATATCGTAGTCCTCTACCTTTCCATCCAAGCCGTGGACATTCTGGCCCCATTTCCAGTTCTCGACGCCTCCGGGGTTAACTATCTTTACAGCGTATCCTCTTGTTGCCCTGAGAAGCCAAGCTATGAATGCTTTGAGTTTCTCCATGTCTCCTTCTTGAATATACTTCATTGTGAAGTGGTTGTTTCCGAAGAGTGTGAACGCTGCCTTATCGATGATAGGTGTGTCGTTTAGCTCCTCATGCACGTGTCTTGCGCTCAGCGGCGGCATAGCTGCCTCCATGACACTCGTGTACCCCATCTCAGCGTAGCGGTACCCCGTCACAAAGGTGCTTGGGCAGCTATAGCCTACGCCGCCTCTGGTGTATTTTCCTCTCGGCACGTTATCTTTTCGATGGTCTTCTGGTCTTAGCAGTCTGCCTATGTTGATCTTGCTTCCTGCTATGTGGCTGTGAAGGTCTACTCCACCAGGCATCACAACTTTTCCTGATGCGTCTATGACTTTAGCTTCTCTCTCATTGACCTCCGAGACTATCTTGTTGCCATTGATGACGATGTCTTTCTTCTCACCATTTACGTTGTTTAATGGGTCGTAGACGTAACCGTTTTTTATGATGATGCTTGTCACTGTTTCGCCTCCTTTATACCAGCGAGGATCATGCCCAGGACCTCCAGATCTGAGACCACTCCATCCGGCGGGTCCAGTAGCTTTGATAACTTCAACGGTACCCCATCCATCCGGTAAGCTGTTCCCTCTGCCTCTATTCCCGCTGTGGCTACCGGGATCACAACCTCGCTGAGCATTGTTGTAGGAGTCATTTTTTGATCCAGCGTTATCATAGGTATATGGGCTAGTTGTCTCGCTGCATCCTTGGGGAAGGTTGCGCCGGGATCTGATGCGATGATTAAAGCAGCGTCCGCTTCTCCCCTGGATAGCATATCTATTGCTGTGAATTCTCCCGGATTATATCGTGGATATCCTACGCTGAAGTCTACAGCGTACGGGTAGCCTGTCTGCCAAGTGGTAACCGTGTTAGCCCCAGCTACGTTGTAGTGTCCTCTCATGGGTGTTAAGATGAATTTGGTTTTCCTGTTGAGCTCCGAGACCAATCCAGAGGCTGCGTCTATGTTCATGTGTCTTCCATCGCTCTGTGTGAGCCCAAGTCCAAAAAACAATGAACCAAATCTCGCGTTCTTCATATCCTCGACGAGTTCCTTGATCTCATTCATCGGGACACTTGCTACTCTCTCAACAGTAATTTCTTCTCCACGTACCAATGCACGAAGAGTCTGTAATAACTCGAAATCTTTACCATGCTCTATCTTTACGAATTTATCCGCCATACGAGCTGTACGAGTCTCCCTGACATCTACAACAACGATTTTACGGTTCTTCTTTCCCTCTGGAATGTATTTTCCTTTAGCTGTAACGCTGTATCTTACGATATGGCGCAGATGCGCCTCAGTTGGATTGCTACCCCAAAATATAACCAAGTCTGCCCTGTTCTTCACCTCACCGAGAGAAGCCTTTGATTCCCCAACCTGCTGTAGTGCAAGAATAGTTGGTCCGTGGCAGACCGATGAAGTGTTATCCAGTACGCCTCCCGTGTATTCCGCGATCTCGACGGCTTTTCCTATTGCCCC
>CAYTVK010000286.1:0-2988 GCA_964441725.1 uncultured Candidatus Bathyarchaeia archaeon
TAGGCTTTCTAGAGGTGAAGAGACAGATATGTGGAGAAGGTTCACCCCCCTTCCATTGATATTGTCACTTCAGAGCATATCCGGTATTAGACTGATTCACGACGTCTCTGAGGGGGGAGTCAAAGGCTCGCTATATGAGGTCGCGACAAATAATGGATACGGGTTGAACGTATCATCAAAAGATGTTTCCCTTTACCCTGGAGCCGATAAGCTTCCGGGGGACATATTCAGGGCACCCACTTATGGAGCACTCACGATTATAGCTGAAGTGAAAGCAGTGGAACTGGTTCAGGCTAAATGTAATGAGCATGGAGTGCCTTGCGCTGTTATCGGTGAGGTCACCGGTGAAAGAGGACTCGTCTTTGACGATCAATATCTAGAGGAGCAGGAGCGAATCGACCTAGACGAGATATACGGAAGCTTCGCCCAAAAAGACCCGTTGATTGATAAACTGCAAAAAGCCCTTGAACGGATGCTTAAGATCAATGGCTTAATTGACCTTGTTCCTGAAGTCGGGACAAATCTAGTCTACGCAAAACCAGAAGCAGCATCGGCGATGGATATTGTGGGGCTGAGTGGCAGAGTCATCAAAGCGATGAATAAACCAATGGCATGTGGGGAGCTGGCTTACGGAGCATCCAATTATCTTGCATCGGTAGTCATCACGGCAATGAAAATTGACTCAACAAAAAGGGCGGCGGTAAACATCAGGGCTGGAGATGATATCAAGGTAAAACTTGAGAAAATCGGTCTAAAAGTATTCACAGTTCCTTCAAAAGTAGTGGGAGAAGGCTGCCCGGTCGCTACATATCTTGAATCATCTGCTATTCTCTTTGACGCGTATATTCACCCCGGAGACGTTGGAATCGAGGCGACAACGACGATTCTGGGAGAAACCCCGTTGATCCTTGTTGATTGGCTGGAAAAGTTGATTCAAGTTGAGTGATAGGATAGAGGCTTTCAACACTGTTGCGGGCATCTACGATGACTGGTATAAACATCCACAGGGGAAACAGGTTTTCAGAGCAGAAAGAGAAACCTTGGCAAAGTTGATCCCGGAGAAGGGGCTGGGAGTCGAGATAGGTGCAGGCACAGGCGTATTTGCGGAAAGCCTAACAACAGATGATCGCAGGATTCTCTGCATTGACCCATCCGTTGAGATGCTTAGAAAAGCAAAAGGTAGAAGCTTGCCCTGCATTCTGGGGGTGGGGGAGCCTTTACCAATTCGAATAGGGTTGCTTGATTTCAGTTACATGGTTACTGTCATAGAGTTCATCGACGACCCAGCTGCGTTGTTTAAAGAGATACTTGAGACTATGAAACAGGATGCATCATTGTCGATTCTATTTATTAACTCGGATAGTAGCTGGGGTGATATCTACAGGAAAATAGGTGAGAAGGGGGACCCAGTGTTCCAGCATGCGAGGCTGTACATCCTTGATGAAGTTACAAAGCTGCTAAATCAAGCTGGTTATTGCGTTGAAGAAGCATACGGTACATTGAACTCGGACCCTGCAGACCAGCAAATAGACGGTAACATGATTGAACCAAGCTCAAAATCAGGGGTAATCGTGTTAAAAGCCAAAAATAGCTCATCATAGACGGATAGAGCCAGATTTCGACTTTTTTTTGATAATATTTATATCCACCTCTGAATGCACCGTATGCGAAGGGGAGCTGGATATGCAGTCCGGCTGAGAGGCACGCAATGGCGTCGACCCTTTGAACCTGATCCAGGTAATACTGGCGGAGGAAAGAAGAAATGAGTAACGGAAAGTTCGATACAAAGGTTTTAGCTGAGATGGCTATCGCAATAGCCCTCGCTACAGTTCTAAGCTATATCAAGATATTCAACATGCCTTACGGTGGCAGCGTAACACTGGGAAGCATGGTACCTATACTGCTTATCTCGTTTAGACGTGATGTTAAGATAGGCGTCATCACAGGCGTAATCTATGGGTTTGTACAGATGTTTCTAGATGGCTGGTTCTACAGCCCAGTTGGGATGTTTCTGGACTACCCACTTGCCTTCGGTGTAATTGGAATCGCTGGGTTGTTCAAGAAGCAGCCAATCCTAGGCGTTGTGATCGCTTTAACTGGGCGATTCATCAGCCACTTCATCAGTGGAGTGGTCTTCTTCGGGATGTATGCTCCTGAGGGGATGAGTCCAGTGGTATACAGTGCAGTGTATAATGGCGCTTACATGATTCCCGAAATGGTGATTAGCGCTATCTTGATCTACTTGCTGATTCAGCGCAACGTGCTGAACATGAACCTCTAATCAAATCATCCTTTTTTTGCTTTTTATCTGTTAATTACAGTCATTATATGTAATCTCTGTTACTCAAATCGCTTATAACCCGTCATTGAGTTGTGTTCTAAAACTGGTGCATAGCATTGAGTGATAACGAGTTTTACATGAGCACATACAAGCCGAATATCGAGATGAACCTACCCAAAAAGGTCTGGATACTCGACACAACTCTCAGGGACGGCGAGCAGATGCCCGGCGTCACCTACACGATAGATGAGAAAGTACTGATCGCACATCAGCTAGATGAACTCCGGGTGCCAAAGATTGAGGCAGGGTTCCCCATAACCACTCCTGGGGAGACTGAGGCGGTCAAGAGGATCGCGGCTCTTGGACTGGACGCGACCATCTGCGCTTTAGCTCGTCCACTTAAGGGAGATATTGACCGTGCCCTTGAATGCGATGTACCATACATTCACATCTTCATCAGTACGAGCGACATGCACATCAAACACATGATGAACTCTACTCGCGAAGAAGTCATGAAACAGACCATAGAGGGAATCGAGTACGCCAAGGACCACGGCGTTAGAGTCGAATACAGTCCCCAGGATGCTACTCGAACCGATATGGGCTATCTTAAAGAGATATGCAAGGCTGCGACAGAGGCAGGTGCAGAGATGCTTAACATCCCGGACACAGTTGGAGTAATGACCCCACGAGCCACATATGAGTTC
>CAYTVK010000287.1:0-2934 GCA_964441725.1 uncultured Candidatus Bathyarchaeia archaeon
GGCGTTTATCCCCTCAAAGAGACATGTGCCTGTGTAGACGGTGGCTGTATCAAGGGATGGTAGATTGGGACTTGGCTGAACCCATGGAAGATTGGTCTCATCAAGCCAGTATTCTCTGCGCCAACCCTTCATCGGTACTACGCTGAGATCACATTTTATTCCGGTGTTTATGAATGAGGCGAGTTCACCCATTGTCAAGCCATGCCTGATGGGTACTGGGTGAAGACCGATGAAGGAAGAGAAGCTCTCCTCCAAAATGTTACCCTCAACAGATACGCCGTTTATGGGGTTAGGCCTATCCAATACCAGCATTTTAACGCCGTATTTCTCAGCCGACTGCATGCACAGGGTAAGTGTTGAAATATAGGTATAGAATCGGGCGCCACAGTCCTGAATATCAAAGACAAGAGTATCAACGCCATCCAGCATTTCCTTGGTTGGAGCCCGATGATCGCCATACAGACTGTATATGGGCAATCCTGTGTACGGATCGATTTGCGAGGAGACATCCATGGCGTCCTGTATGTCGCCTCTCGCTCCGTGCTCAGGGCCAAAAACGGTTCGGAGGTTGATGTCATCGCTGTCGTGGAAGGCATCAAGTGTTGATTGAAGACGTAGGGTAACCCCTGTTTGATTAGTCACCAAGCCTACCCGTTCATTTCCAAGGTAGGCTTTTGGCTTGGATAGAAGAACATCCACGCCATTCAGCACACTTAAATAGAGTACCTCCTGTAAGCGTCACCAATGGTCTCCCAGACCAGAAGAGGATTAGCTGACGACATATAGCTCCCCATAGCCCCACGATAAGACCATGCAAAGAGAGAATCCGCTCCAAGCTCAGCCGCAATCGCTGCTGCCTCTGAGAGTTCATTTTCACGACCAGCGGGCACCTTGAAAGCCATCAACCAGAGCTGGGACCTCTTATTATACTTCTCAGCGAGGGAGAGACAGTGTTCGCTTTGTTTCCTAAAGAACGCTAATCCTTCTTCTCGACTCATAGCCGTGTGGAAGTAGTATGGGTCTGTGCCGAGCACATCGATCTCCGGTATCGAGGCTATCTTCTCCCAGTCAGTGATACCGATCAGCGGGCTCTGGGTAGGTAATAGACAGGTGATAACCTCGACTCTGTTATCAACCTCTTTGACATTCAGGCTCAGATCCCTGAGAAACTCCACCGCGTTGTTTTCCCTGAAACGGATAACGTCCTCTGTAAGCTCGGATGGAATACTGTTTCCCGTCTCTTTATTGTAGAGTTCATCACATATTGGACATGTACAAGCCCAGTCAGGGTCATGCCGGTTAGCGTAATGAGGCTCATCCCAGAATAAACCCTCAAGCTCTGTCTCGGTGATAAGAGACTCGATGTTCGACCTGAGATAATCCCTGAAGGGCTGATAGTTCAGACACATGGCCGCGTATGGCTTACCCGATGCCGCTCGCTGCCTACCCTCCAGCGACCTCATCAATAACAGGCTTGGAGGCTCACCGGCGAGGGTTTTACCCCATCCCCATAGATCAACAATGGGTCTGAGCCCGTAGTCTTTGGCTGTCTTAATCAGGTCTACAGTGTTTTTGTGCCAGAACCACCAATCAAACTCGGAGACAGCCAGCAGCACAGCGTTACATCCGTGTTCAACCATCTCATTGAAATCTAAAGCGGCTCTATCAGGGTAAGCCACCCCATAGTAGGATACTCCACGCTCTCTGATCATTTATCCTCACTCAATATCTGCCTAAAAGTACGGGTCTTCAGTTTCTCCACTGCCTCATCCGGGTTAAGATCTGTTAGGAGTATAATCGATGCGACTCTAACATCCCATTTGGCTACCTCAAGGGCTATCTCCACTGCCTCAGGGGACGCCTCGGTGATCTCTGCTACGATTTTTTTACTTCGCTCCCTGAGTTTATCGTTTGTCGCCTGAACCCCAACCATGTAACCATCATAGACCAGCCCAAGTTTCATCATCGCAGTAGTGGTCATCATGTTGAGAAGCATCTTCTGGGCGGTGCCCGCCTTCATCCGAGTGGACCCAGCCACGATCTCTGGCCCGACAACGATCTCAATGGTGATATCAGCCAGTCTGGATAATGGAGCATCCTTGTTGCATGATATTCCAATGGTCTGTACTCCAGCCTCTTTCGCCTTACCAATTGCGCCAAGAACAAAAGCTGTAGACCCGGAAGCAGCCATACCAATAACCAAGTCAGCTGTCTTCAATCCAAGCTTCTCCATCTCTGAGGCTCCCCTCGCTTCGTCATCCTCGGCTGCTTCCACTGAGCCATATATCGCCTCAGATCCGCCGGCTATCACTGTCTTGATCCTGTCAGGTGATAAGCCAAAGGTGGGAGGAATCTCCGATGCCTCAAGCACGCACAGTCTCCCACTGGAACCTGCGCCAACAAGGTAGATGTTTCCCCCAGATCTAATTGCGGCTATAATTTTGTCGACGGCTAATTTAATTTGAGGCAACTGTGAGCGGATAATCTTTGGTATCTTCTCGTCCTCTCTGTTGATTACTTCAAGTATTTCATCGACGGTTTTCTCATCCAAGCCCTTCGATGCAGGGTTTCTCTGCTCCGTTATTCTACTCATCTATACTCCTCCAACTCTTCTCGGCTGTACCGAGTAAATCATCGGTGATCTCTATATTCAGAGAATTTAAAGCCAGTAAAGCAGAGCCCACGGTTGGTGTGAAAAGGGGCTTAATGAAGACGCATAGAGGGGCTGCCTCTCTCACCGTCTTCTCGAAAACAACATTGTACTCGTTGGGCTGCTTAAATACCCCTCCACAGCAGGCGATGGGGAAGCTGCTGGTTAGCCCAAGCCTCCTTATCACAGCCTGAGTTACTTTACCAAGCTGAACCCCTGCGTCTCTCATTATATCCGCGGCTACGGCGTCGTTTCTCAACTCGGCTTCTTTCACGAGGGGGACA
>CAYTVK010000288.1:0-2908 GCA_964441725.1 uncultured Candidatus Bathyarchaeia archaeon
TGGAGAAGAAGCCTTCAGAATCAGTTTCTTGATGAGTATCCCAGCCAGTCTAGCAGCTGCTTTTGGGATGATGCTCGTTAAGGGCTTTAGGTCAGACTCGTTTTCCGCTTTGGCTGCATTAATCGCCGCGGTAGTTGGGTATGTTGCGATTGATACATTGTTGAAGCTGGCGCGTCGATTTAGTTTCTGGAAAATATGTGTAGGTTTAGGCGCGTTGGCTGTTATCGCTTGGCTCCCCAGCCTGTTTCTGTAGGATATGGTTTGGAAGCATCCTGAATGAGTTAACAGAATATGGAGTGACACAATGTTTGAGAAATAAAGCCACGGGGTTTCCCTAAAATTTTTCTATAAAATGCAAAGTGCCCAAGTGTTCTCGTCTGGTGGGATGCAGTTTTCCACAGCCAAAGCCGTGTTCTGTTGAAGCCCATCCCATTGACTCAGCGGCCTTTCCGCCTTTCGCTTCCTTTGGCGGCCCACCGCTTCCACTCGGGCAATCTTACTACTGTTTAATTTCTATTTACTATCTTTCTTGTATGGAAGACTAAACTGGTGTTTCAAATCTGGGTTTGAAATCAATGTTTTTAACTCATTTATCTAAATAACGTCTCACAATGATGTGACATTAAAAATATTGATGAGATCCTTCTAAAAAATAAGCTAAAATGTAACCCAAGTTTACAGATTATAGAAACAAATCTTTCTCCCTAGGACGAACAAGGTCCTTTGCACAGCTGGATTCAGAGAGAGTAATATCATATCCACGAATCAGGGCAGCTGGTAAAGCCTCATCACTCTGCCCAATTACAAGCTCAGCCGCAGAAGCAAGCTCATCAGACACAGCCGTACGCTTAACCTTCAACTCATACCCGAAGAGATCAAACTCTCCACGCCTATCCCTGATAACCTCAAACCCACTGGCGCCCACAGTGACATTGATCTCTCCATCCCGGTGGGCTCTCCCATGGGTATCGCATACAATTACCCCCACGTTAACTCCCGACAACTTCTTGAATCGAAGCCGAATTCCACGCGCTGATTTATCCGGGTCATCTGGGAGAGGCGCAACGATGGTTTCTCCTGGTACATTCGATTTATCTACCCCCGCGTTAGCGCATACAAACCCGTGCTTGGTTTCTGTGATGATTATGCCGGGAGCTATCCTTCTCAAGCCTCTGGACTCGTTCAGTACGACCTCAACTATTCTGGGGTCTTTTCCCGTGTAATCTGCATAACTGATGGCTGTTTGGCTTGGCTTAACATCTTCAAGGTCAACTTGCTTACCTTCAGATCTGGAGACGATCACGTGGGAGTACACGTATATGTCCTTCTCCTCCGGCCTCAGATTTACTGCTTCAAGTGACTTTAATGTGAGTTCAGCTAGGTCATCGCCTTCCTTGATAATGGGCAAACATGTTATGGGTATTATTTGAATTGGCACAGAAGAGAATAGATGAATGGATAAATAAAGAAGATTGGGGCGAGTTACTGTTCAGTTTTAGCTCGTCGCTCAATCCTGATGATGGGTCTCGTAACAAGAGCCGCTATTACTCCGATGGCTGCAAGCTGAGGAGCTAGGAGTGTTCCTACGGCTGCGAATGTTACTGGAATCTCAAAGAGTAGTTCCTCTTTCTCGTTCAGCACAAGGATTCTCGTGACGTTCCCTTCTCTGATTAATTCTTTTACTTGACCTATGAGATCATCCGCTGCTACGTTGATGTCTTCCCAGTAGGTTCCTCTGACTGCTGTTCCACACTGTGGGCAATATTTTGCGTCGTCCTCAAGTTCCTTTCCGCATTTTCTACAGTATTGCATGGGTATTGTAATGAGGGGCTATAATTAAAACATATCGCTAGCGTAATGAATGGTTTGGTAAAAAAGATGAGTTTATTTTACGAAAACTCTTCCAGGCAGAGCCTGATGGAACGTCTGAACATACTCAGCGAAAATCTCCTTTGAAGTATCAATCATAAACCTATGATCCTTACCCCCGGTTTTTACCTTGATCTCACCCTGCCCGATAAAACCCGGCTCCTTCATCTCAACGCTCTGAATGCTCATAAAGGGAATCTCAAAGTTCTTCTTATCCTGTGCAAGCATCTGCTCAGGCATCATCTGGCTATACTCAAGAGTCTTCTTCGTCATTCCACCACTTGAACGTGCATCAATCCCTGCCCCAATTAATCCACCAACAATTCCTGCGCCCGCTGCCCCCGCTGCGGTGAAGTTAGCTCCAAGACCCCCTGTTTTGGCTGCTACTATTCTTCTATTTGTGATGAATAGGCTGAATGTGTTTACTGGGAACCCGTATTTGCAGGCTTGAATGTATCCCTGTATTGGTTCTCCTTGTGGCTGGTATGTTGGCTGAGGCGCTGGTTGAGGTGCTGGCTGAGGCGGTGGAGGAGCGTATGTTTGCTGAGGTGGCGCTGTCTGTTGCAGAGGTGCTCCGCAGTTGCTGCAGAACTTGCTTCCCTCTGTTACTTGACTACCACAGTTACTACAGAATGTCATTGTATTTTCCTAGCTTCACTTGAATATTGTTATTTATAAGAGAATTGGCGAACTACGGATACTTCTCGCAGCCATAGCAGTACCATCTCTGGTATTGTTCTATCCATGTGAGTTCGCCGCCGCAGTCCGGGCACAGGGTCTTGTTGGATGCGAGCTGCTCTGTTTTTTTAGCTATCTCTTCAAGTTTCTCAGGGTCCATGGATAATACGACCTCATATGAGCCGTCGTTTACCCACTCGTTGATCTCCTTTGTTCGTATGATGGTCCATGGGTGAGTCAACTGTAATGTGGAGAAAAACTTGTAGATCTTATTCAAGTCATCATTGGAGAGGTCTTCAAATTCCTCAGCCTGTTTATTGATATCATCCATGTTGATCTCCTGCCAGATTTCCTTCGCTGG
>CAYTVK010000289.1:0-2889 GCA_964441725.1 uncultured Candidatus Bathyarchaeia archaeon
TGAGGATAACAGGACTCCGTTACAGAAACTCGCCGAGTATCCAACCAGCAGAGCAGCCCAAAGATTAGGCGCATTCAAGTAGAGCAAAATCAAGAGACTAGCTGGAACACAGGCTAAGTAGACGAGCCTCCTCTAACCTAGTCTGCCCACGATTCGGCCAGAGGAAAGACTCCCCGCGATAAAACACGTGGCGCCAACTATGGTTGAGAGAGATGTGAAAAACTTGGGGAAGAGAAAAACCTCCCGTATGTAGGAGGCAGAGTAGGTCAGGTAACTGCTCCATATGCCAGATGAGAAGACCACAGCCAAGAGACATGCCTGAGCAGACCTATCCTTGAACACAGCCCTGTAACCACCCAAGATATCCCCAAGGCTAACGAGTGCTCGACGCTTACTCCCCGGAATAAACAAGATATCAACCAGCAGCGCAGCCACCACAAGAGGCACAACAAAGAACCTGAATGATGTCTCCCAGTCATAGAGGTCCGAGATGAAGGCGATGCTGGGAGACCCAACGAGATACGCGAAGGCAGCAGACCCGTTAATCAACCCAACTGCCCCAGCTCTACGCTCCTGAGGAAGATGTTCGCCTATGAGGGAGCTAATCATGGGTCCAGCCATAGAGCCTCCTACGCCGAGCAAGGCATAGAACATGAGCATAACCTCATAACTGGGGCTGATACTGCACCCGATGCATGAAACAGCCACAATCAACACTCCACAGAGCAGAAGCCTCCTGTAACTATACTTGACGCTCAAGAAGCCCATACCCAGAGCCACCAAGATACCCAGACTGGCAGCCGTGGTCCTCATCTGCCCCATCAAGCCAATGGAGACCCCGAAGGAGTCGGCTATCTCGATGAGAAGGAGCCCTGATACTATCCCCGGCATCTGCTGAACAAAGGTTGTGAAGCCAAGCGATGGCATCAAGCCCCTTTCATTTTTTTCTCCGCTTTGATCCAACTTAGACAATGAATCCCCTTGCACCTAGTTTATTAGATTTTTAACTAATCGATGTAGCCGCCCCATACTCAATTAATGAAAACAGGCTAGTATAGAAGGGATTCAACCTCAGCTACGCTGATACCACGTACACCATGAAGCCTCCACTCCACCCAACATGAATCAGCCTCAGACATATCCAGTTCCTTGATGGCGTCAGATACAACCACTGTCTCATACCCGAGATCACCAGCGAAGAACTTCACAGCCTTATCCACACATATCTCGGAAACCACGCCATACACCACGATGACTCTTGGCTTCAAAAGCTCCATGAAGCGCTGTACATTATGGTTCGTCCTCACATCGTTATCCTGTTTCTCGAAGATAACCTGACCCCTGTAAGCGAATATTTCAGTTAACTGAGCGTCACTGAGCCGGATTGAAGGCACAAACAGGGTACCATCAACAAGGGTCTCAGACACCTTAAGCTGCCCCAGTGTACCATAGACACAGTGCTCAGGCCAAGCAGAGAACTCTGGATCATCAGGCAGATGAGCATCAACAGATCCACAAAGACGAGCTTTCTCAGAGCCCAAACCAGTCAAGTAACCTAGGTTAGCCCTCAAAGCCTCAGCGCCGGGAACATACAGCTTCCCAATTGGCTCCATGAAGTCAATCTGCGTGTCTACGTCCCAGAAAACAACATCACCCATATTCATCAAGCCCCATTGGAATACCTGTAGACAAGTTCATCCGTGAGCCTCTGAAGATCAGAGCCAATCCTCAACTCATATGGCTCCTTAACATACACCTTTTTCACCTCTGGAGGCAGCCTAGATACGCTGTCGAGACAATAATCCCTCACCACATCCAGGGGTAACGGCTTCCTGATCAACATACCACCACGCACTGCTTCGGTTAGAATTGGTACGCCCTCAGAGTGTTTTCCCTCAAGCTCCAAGACATCATACAGGTAATGTTCGTCATCAACTACCCTGTAAACCTGCTTACGCCCCGGATACGTTCTCTTACTCTCAGAGAGCTTAATCCGTGGCCCAAGATTATCCTCAACGAGTTTATAGACCCCTGAGAGAGCAGCTACAGGCTTGGCTGTAATCATCTCGGTGCCTACACCATAATAATCAACAGGCGTCCCACCGCGGGTATAGCCATCGATCTTGTACTCGTTCAAGTCGCTGCTGAGCACTATCTTCACGTACTCCAAGTCCGCCTCATCGAGGATAACCCTAACCTGCTCAGCCAAGTCCTCCATATCACCGGAGTCTAGCCTCACACCAAGCAGCCTACGTCCCTCAGCCTCCATCTCCTTTGCTACTACTGCAGCCTTACGGGCACCCTCCAAGGTATCATATGTATCGATGAGCAGCACAGTGCTTTCGGGGAATGTGTGAGCGAAGGCCCTGAAGGAGTCAGTCTCATCTTCGAACCCCATCACGAAGCTGTGAGCCATCGTACCCGACACAGGAATCCCGTACAGTTTACCCGCCTCAACGTTGCTTGTCGCAATCACGCCTGCCAAGTAGGTAGCTCGTGCACCCTTGATCCCGGCGTCGCCTCCATGAGCCCTTCTCAGCCCAAAGTCAATCACCTTGGCTTCACCAGCGGCGTTTACTATCCTGCTCGCCTTAGATGCGATCATGGTCTGGAAATTTACAATATTGAGTAGCATGGTCTCAACGAGTTGTGCCTGAGAACGCGTTGCGGTGACACGTACTATCGGTGTCTCCGCTGTAAAGGGAGTGCCTTCCCTTATTGCCCAGATGTCTCCAATGAATTGGAAGTCTTCAAGATACTCAAGGTACTCGGGTTTGAAGAGCCCTGTCTTTCTCAAGTACTTTATGTCCTCATCTGTGAATCTTAGGTTGCATTTTGAGTCTATAGACTCTTCGATTACTGCCCCTATGAAGTATCGCCAGTCCTTGG
>CAYTVK010000290.1:0-2878 GCA_964441725.1 uncultured Candidatus Bathyarchaeia archaeon
AAGAGATCAAAGGTTTTGGTCTAATAACGCATCTTATTAAAATGTATCCCAATTCGTAGGAGTTGACATGATAAAACGATGCATATCTATTAGCATGTGTTTAGCATGGATTCTATGGACAAGATTCTTTGTGTTGGACTGTGGAGGTGGTCATAATGTAACTTGGAATCCAAAAGCGGCCTATCCAAATAGTGCGTATGAGCAGTGAATAAAGGATGCTGAATCGCTCGCAGTTAGCGATGTGGCCAAAGCAAAAGACCCTATAAAATCGCCTGGTGTGAAACGGGCAACCAGAACTGTTCAAGAGGGCGGTCGTCAAGAGGTTTTTATAGAGTTAAAAAAGTGTGGAAGCATTGGTAATACATATCAATGTTTTCCAGATACCATTCAACCTAAAGGGTAATATGTTTAGCCTGAAAACGAAATCTCCAATATTATCAATACAGATAAGGAATTACGCCTTTATACCGCTATAGACATTTTCTATCTGTGCAGTTTAAAGAAAGAATGGACTAAAAATGTCTCAAATTGTGATAACTTATTGTAGAGAAGAATTTAATGTTGGGCAATAAACACTTTTAAGGATTAGAGGACAATGAGGTTTATTCGCTTTAATGTTCGCCGATATAGAGCTTTTGACACCGAAGTTACCATACCGCTCTCAGATTTTACAGTTTTAGTTGGCCCTAACAACCTTGGCAAGTCGACTATCCTGCGGGCTCTGAACGTGTTCTTTGGATCGCTTCTACAAAAAAGAATCCTTCGGATACGGTCCGAACGTAATGATAGATATAATTTTGAAGACGACTATCCCAAGAAATATGAAGGTAGACGAGGACGGAGATGGGGCCAACACGCATGGTGGCTGATGTTGAGTTTGCTGTACAGGAGCGAGACGCTTATGAGGAACTCCACGGCCATGTTCTCCCTGCTAATGTGAGCATTGCCGTTCAGTATGATGTAGGTGAAGGGGGAATAATCAGAGTTGACCACTCATCTCAGCAGTTCCAAAATCGAGAAAGCTTAATTGTTTTTCTGCGATGGTTTTCTGAGAATTTTAGATACGTTTACATTCCAGCTACGCGCAATATTGGTGATTTCCGAAGATCTGTTTTCTCAGAGATAGTAGCAGGAGCAATCAGAACAACACGACAAAGCAGAAGAAGGGTTGATGCACTAGAAAGATTTTATTCAGACATCAGAAACAGTGTTCAGCAAGTTGCAGAAACCCTTTCTGGCCAGTTGAGAGCCTATTTGCCCAATATTGAGACATTGGAATTTCTCATAGATGAATTAGATCTTCTTAGATTTGTTTCAGTTAGGGACGTCGAAATAGATGACGGAGCAAAGACATCGTTAAGTCAAAAAGGTGATGGTTTTAAAAGCCTGTTTGCTTTGTCAATGCTTCAATTCATTGCACAACAGCGATATGGTGCTAATCTTATCTTCGGAATTGAGGAGCCAGAATCGCACCTTCATTCTTCAGCAATCTATTCGGTGAAGGCATCTTTGAGAGAACTCAGCAGAGATTTCCAGGTACTCATAACAACACACTCTCCGATTCTTATTCAGAGAGATGCTATAAGAGACAACATCGTCGTTGATCAGATACCAGGAGCGGATTTCACTTGCTCAGCAAGGGCAGCACGTACGTTATCACAGATTAGAAATTCTCTTGGTATCAGACCGCA
This sequence comes from uncultured Candidatus Bathyarchaeia archaeon, assembly GCA_964441725.1. Classification (GTDB taxonomy): domain Archaea; phylum Thermoproteota; class Bathyarchaeia; order TCS64; family TCS64; genus RBG-16-57-9. Next base: position 1,692 of record CAYTVK010000290.1, read on the forward strand.
AGATAATCTAACATCAGCAGCCGTAGTTGTCGTTGTTGAGGGAGCTACAGAGGAGAATTGTCTTGCCACATTAATGGCACATGTAAATCCAGAACTTTCAGAACCTGTCGCTAGTGGTCAAGTCCGAGTTCAGGGATCGGGTGGTGTTACCAAAATAGTGACGTCACTTAGAGCACTTGCTCGAGATGCTGCTAGTTGTGTTGTCCTGGTAGATTCAGATGACGAAGGATTAAGAGAAAGAGAAAAGATACTTCAGTCAGGCCTGATTAGTAGATCTGATTTTTTTCAAGTACCTGTTAGACAAGGTTGCCGTGAAACAGAGTTTAAAGATGTTTTTGACCCTGAAATATACATAGAAGAAGTGGCAAGAGCTTGTGGGATCCAAGTAGATACTAATGATTTTGAACTGGCGCGAGAACAATCTGGAAATCGAATGACCAAGATGGCCAAATGGTCCGATGTGATGTCTTCACTATCCGTTTCCCATGGGCGAGATTGGCAGAATATCGCAGACGATGCTAAGGCGGCTTTCGGTCGGGCCATTGCCAGTAACACAGAAAGAATACCTAGTAGGAGTCTGCCTTTCATTAGGAGTTTATCGGCCCAAGTTCAACGATATCTTCGTGAACAGTAGACAGCACATGAGACCGGAACAAACGACAGAGATGCCTAACAACTGAATGCACTTGGGTGTGAGTTCCGCTATCGATAAACTCATACCGGCAATTCAGAGCGTTACAGATATCTGCAATGTATCTGCAATTTTCTAATATTGAACCCAACCACAACATGTTGTAGCCACTTTAGTTTAGGAATTGAGTAATATTTATGAAAAATGTGTCAATGAAGATAGAACAATTGGGTTTCAATAAGTGGTTTTTTGATGAAATTGATCCTACAAAATTAATTGATCATCAAATTGCAAGAGTCATTACTGTCAATAAGGATAGTTATACCATTGACAACGGCAAGGGAGAAGTATCTGCCGAAGTAACTGGCAAGCTGTTGTTCAGTGCTGATTCGCCATTAGATTACCCAGCCACCGGAGATTGGGTGTTTGCTAGGTATTTTGATAATGATTCCTTTGCCATCATTAGCGAAATTGTTCCAAGAAAATCTATATTAAAGCGGAAAACATCCGGTAAGAAGATCGAGTTCCAATTAATTGCTACTAACATCGACACTGG
>CAYTVK010000291.1:0-2867 GCA_964441725.1 uncultured Candidatus Bathyarchaeia archaeon
GTCTGTTGGCATGTTACCTCGACCCTCGGTGGACTCGACTCGTTGAACTTAATTACGTTCCCCACCAGAAACATCAAAACCTGCTTCATCCAAGTGCGCTGGGTTATCAGCACAGGCATATTCATTCCAGATACCTTCGCCTGCTTCATCTCAATCTGTGGCCTAAGCTCATCCTTTACCTCTTCAAGAAGCTCATCCATATCCACGCTGCTGTAATCAGTGTCTATTCGGCCAACCCTCGACAATGTCAGCAGGTTATCTATTAGATCCCTCATGTTATTCGACGCCTTGATGATGGAGTCAAGGTACTCTTGACCATTGGCATCGATGACATCAAGATAATCCTCAAGCAGGAACTCGCTGAAGCTCTCGATGGTCATCAGTGGAGCCTTCAAATCGTGGCTCACAATGTGGGTGAAGTCATTGAGGTCTCTGTTGACCTTCTCAAGCTCATCGAGGCTGGTGTAGAGGGTGCTCTCAATCTTCTTCCTCCATGTAATATCATTGATGGCGCTCACCACCTGCCGCACGACGCCATCCACCACAACAGGCGTCCAGCTGTGGCTAACCCAGTGAACCTCACCGTCACCGCCAATTATCCTGTACTCATTTATCTTGCCCTTCAAACCCGACATGGAGCCATTATAAAACTCGGCGACCTTATCCAAGTCCTCGGTGAGAACAAGTTCCCCCCACATCCTGTCCAGTATATCATGGGGCTTATACTGGAAAGCCTCAGCGCTGGGCGAGATATATGTGATGGCTCCTTCAGGCTTTGTGAGCAGAATGACGTCCTGCACATTCTCCACGATGCTTCTGAACTGTTTCTCAGAGGCACTGATAGTTTTAACCTGCTTCACGCGGGTTACAGCCTGCGCGACGAGGAGACTGATTGCCTCCATGATGGGGTAATCATGCTGGTTGAAAGGCTCATCCTGATAGATTGTGAGCACACCGTAGACGGCGTCCATCATCAGAGGGACAATCAAAGCCCATGAACCATCAAGCTGCCTCTGAGAAATATCCTTCCCCAAGGCATCCAAGTCCAGATCAAGAGCCTGAGCTACACCCATGCTCTGAACATGAATCTGCTCACTATCCTCAATCAAAGAAAAACAGCAATCACTGAAATCCATCACATCGCCTAGAATCTTTAACGAAGTCGATGCAACATCCTCAATGGTATTAGCCGAGGCGATGAGACTCAGATTCTTCCTAACACCTTCAAGCCTACCCTGATACCGTTTCTCATCACGCTTACTGCGACAAGACTCTGCATGGCTCTTAATACGACGCGCAAGAAGCTGATAGTGACTGGGGTCAGCCTCCTTACGCACATAGTCGTCCACTCCAGCCTGGAACGCTGCCTCAGCGACTACCTCGCTACCCCTACCAGTGTACATGATGAAAGGAATATTGTACTTTTCCTTGACCCTCCTGCAAAGATCCATGCCGTTAATGTCAGGCATAACGTAATCCGAGACGATACAATCCACTTTATCATTGAGACGACCAAGCAACTCTTCAGCAGACCTCAACGAGACGATCTCAAGCGTTGGATCAGATTCTTCTAGGAAGGTCTTGGCGAAGAAGAGCTGCTCATCTTCATCGTCAACATGCAATACAACGTACTTGTCACTGGGGGGAAGGCTTTTCGTTCTCAATACGCTAAGGGCTTGACCAGAAGATATTTGAAAATTATAGAGCGATAACCCATGTCATGAAAAAGCTTTAGCCCCATCACCGAATCTAAGATTATGACTGATTCTAAGACCGAGAAAGATTACATGTTTGAACGAGTGAAGACGTTATACGGAGACAGGCTTGATGATGAGCAGCTTGCAGCAGTCGAGGCAAGCCTAGACCCGATGATTTCTGTGCTTGAGTTACTGCGAAGCTTACCTCTGGAGAACAACGATGAGCCCTTCAACGTTTTCAGACCCTACAGGAAGGATAGGCAATGATCTACAAGACCATCAGGCAGCTATCAGAAGCCATCCAAAGCGAAGAGACGATACCAACAGAACTAACCCAGATCAGCCTAGAAAGGCTCAGAGAATACGGTCCAGTGCTTAACTGCGTGGTAACCATCACAGAGGAGAGAGCCCAAAGACAGGCTAAACAGGCAGAAAAAGAGCTCAAAGCAGGGAAAAACAGGGGGCCACTCCACGGAGTACCGTGGGGGGCAAAAGATCTTCTAGCCACATCAGGGGGCATACCGACAACATGGGGCGCTTATCCCCTCCGAGAACAACGCTTCGACTGCGATGCAACAGCGGTGAAGAAGCTGGAGGAAGCGGGCTCAGTACTAGTGGCTAAATTAGCCATGATAGAGCTAGCTGGGGGGATGGGGTACAAACAGCCCAACGCGAGCTTCACAGGGCCATGCGCCACCCCTTGGAGCCTCAAACATTGGAGCGGGGGAAGCAGCAGCGGCTCAGGGTCAGCGGTATCAGCGGGCATAGTGCCTTTCGCAATCGGCTCCGAGACATGGGGCAGCATACTCAGCCCAAGCAACAACTGCGGAGTAGCGGGGCTAAGACCCACATATGGAAGAGTAAGCAGACACGGGGCGATGGCGCTGAGCTGGACCCTCGACAAGCTTGGCCCACTCTGCCAATGCGCCGATGACTGCGGCTTGGTCTTGGAGGCAATATCGGGACCCGATCCAGCTGATCTCAGCACATTAGACGAGAAATGGAGGTATCAGCCAGAGGAGCGAGACTTCAGGATAGCGGTAATTAAGGGCATATTGGAGGAAAAACAGGAGGCTGTGACTCAGAACTTCAAATCAGCCATCAAGGTACTGGAGCAATACTGCACAGTGGAGGAAATAGAGTTCCCAGATTTCCCATACGAGGCAGTGA
>CAYTVK010000292.1:0-2864 GCA_964441725.1 uncultured Candidatus Bathyarchaeia archaeon
ACCACGCTCATGAGGCTCCGTCTGCTTAGTTGTCCACCTATTTTCGTAACCAGCAACAGGTCCTGTCCATAACGGGACGCGTCTCCCACTGGGGCGACGAGTCTGCTGTTCTCAGCCATCTGGTCTATTATCGGTGGGGGGATCTGAGGTGAGCTGGCGGTGATGCTCACAGCGTCGTATGGTGCCTCTGGTGGGTATCCGAGGGTTCCGTCGCCCAGAATCACGTTAACGTCAGCATATCCTGCTTTCTTTAGGTTTTCAGTGGCAAACTGGTAAGTATCTGAGTTTATCTCGACAGCTACGACAACCCCATCCTGCCCTACGAGTTCCCTCGCGATGGCTGCACCGTATCCTGATCCAGCGCCGATCTCTAGAAAACGCTGCCCCAGCTCTAGTTTGAGGGGCTCATATGTGACGGGGTACATGTATGGTGCGCTGATGGTTTGTCTGCCGTCTCCCGGTATTGGGAAGGGTTGATCGTAGTATGCGTATTCGATGTATTCTTGGTCCATGAATAGCTCTCTAGGTACAGCCATGACGGCGTCCTCAACTCGTTTGGACTGGATGTACCCTGCCCGCTTGTAGCGGTTAACCATATCGCGGCGTTGCTTCGAGAAATCAACCATAATTAAAGATAGCAAAGAATGTTTTTAGAGGTATTGAAAGATCACTTGGGAACCACGACTGTTCCCGAGAGGCGCAGCTCCTCGATCTTTTCATCGCTGTAGCCCAGCATGGTTTTGAGTATCTCAGCGGAGTGTTCACCCAGTTGAGGGGCGGGAATCCTGTAGGTTGCAGGGGTTTTCTCCATTTTTACGGGGAAACCCGGCACTCTTACCTTTCCAGCTGTTGGATGATCGAGTTCCCATATGATTTCACGTGATTTTACATGTGGGTCCTCGATGGCTCCAGCGATTGAGGGAACCTTGGCCACTGGGACACCAGATGCGGCTATAGTATCAACAGCCTCATCTACGGTTCTCTCCTTCAGCCAGTTTTCCAGCACCTCGCTGCCCATTCCTAGGTCATCGACGCCCATGGCCATCATGAGCCTGCTGTGCATCTGGGGGTCGCATGCGATGAATATCCAGTCATCCTTGCACATGAAGTTGCCCCATGTCTGTGGACCCGGCATTCTCTCTGCCTGCCTCTCGTGGGGGAGCTTCCCGCTTAGGGTGTATCCCGCGATCTGTACGCCGCTCTGGGCTAGCATAACATCCAGTTGGGAGACATCGATAAGCTGTCCCTCACCTGTCCTGTCTCTGTAACGTAAGGCGCCTAGGCACGCGATTACTGCGAAGAGTCCTGGGTCTAGGTCTCCGTGGTATGCTGCGGGTACGATGGGTTTGCTTCCGGGCTCGATGTTATCTGCGGTCATTCTGGTCCAGCCGCTGTAGCTTTCGGCTATGGGGGCATAGCTTGTTCTTTCCTTGTATGGGCCTGTGAGGCCGAAGCCGCTTAGGCTAGCGTAGATTATTTTGGGGTTTAGCTTCTTTGCGTCTTCGTAGCTTAGTCCTAGTTTGTCGAGTGTTCCTCGTTTGAAGTTCTCGATAACGATATCGCATTCTTTGACCAGTTCCTTGATGATGTCAAGGGCTTTGGGGTCTTTCATGTTGAGGGCTAGGCTTTTCTTGTTTCTATCTAGGTAGTGGAATGTGCTTGTGAGTCCTCCGAAGAGTTCTGCGCTTAATCGTACCATTTCGCCCCATGGGGGCTCGATCTTTATGACATCTGCGCCCATGTCTGCCATGATCATGGTGGCGTAGGGTCCGAAGTATACGTGGGTGAAGTCCAGTATTTTGACGTCGTCTAACATACCCATGCTTGAATCTCATAGGAGATTGGATAATTACTCTTAAAGTTTATGAGAAACGTGTATTTTCAAGTATTTACTGTGGATAGTTCTATACGTTGATGATGATAATCTATTTTGATTGCCTTGAAACGTGAATTTATTAACCCATTCAGTGTTCCCGGTGAGTGGTACAGGGGAAATGTACACGCACATACGACTATCTCAGATGGCTCCAAGACACCTGAGCAACTGGTTGAGCTTTACAAGAAAGCGGGATATAATTTCCTGTCAATTACTGATCACAGCGTTGTAGCGAAGACTGGTCACCTCTCCGGGGAAGATTTTCTGTTGATACCCGGTGAGGAGATATGCATAGGTACAACATCTGCCCATACCCTCTATCACATCGTCGCGCTGGGAGTGGATAACACTCTGCCATTCGAGGATTTTGACTATGGACTCAACCCACAGAGGGTTATCGATACCATAAAGAAACTGGGAGGTATACCGATTCTGGCTCACCCGTACTGGAGTGGACTAAACCACGACGATATGATGAAGATCAACGGATATCACGGTATCGAGGTCTACAATACAAGCTGTGCGTTTGAGCGAAACACGGGGGAGAGTGAACCACATATCGATGGAGTGATCGCGGCGGGTCGAAGACCATTCATCTACGCCACTGATGATCATCATGGCGCCGAGATGGGTAACGCGCCACTGGATGCCTGTGCCGCATGTATCAGCGTCAAGGCGGAAACACTTACAAGAAAAAGTATCATTGATGCCATCAGGCAGGGATTATTCTACGCTAGCACTGGACCAGAGTTCAAGGACATAAGCATAGACAAAGATGGCGTGATAAGCATAAAGTGCTCACCCGTGAGATACATCAGCTTCGTATCAACCCCATCACTGGGACTCAAATATCACGCCAAGAATGAACCTTTAACCAGCGCAAAGTATTCTGGTCGTCCCGGCGAGACCTATGTTAGGGTTGAGATCGATGACTTTGAGGGTAGGAAGGCGTGGAGCAATCCTATCTACAATGTTGAGTGAAGTGGTT
>CAYTVK010000293.1:0-2854 GCA_964441725.1 uncultured Candidatus Bathyarchaeia archaeon
TCTTTCTCCATTGACTTATTTGTCATTGATTAAAAATGTGTGCACGACGCACATATAGGAGACTAGCCGAAGATCGCGTGCTCGATGTGGGTTATTAACCCGCAGCCGTCCTTGGTGACGATTTTGATGTTCTCGTCGAGAGTATGTACAGACCGTAATAATAAATAGTACATAAAGAGAAATTGAAATCCTCTAGCCTAATGTAACAAGCATATTGATAATATCGGTTACCAGATCGGTTTTTCCGCTAAAAACCCTTTTCCCTGCTTAACCGATGTACCCCCTCCCCCCTGTTAGCGAGTATTCTCGTCATTGAATATGCTCTCTCTCACAGTTAGACTGAAGTGGCTGAACTGGTAACGCCTGACCATGATATCGTAGTTTACCGCGACTGATCTACGCGAGGTATACTCTGTAAATACATCATCCTTGATGCCCCGTGCCACCTCATACATCTCACGCATCTGGGCATTCTCAACGAGGGGCTCATTATGAGCAGGCATCAGCCAATCATACTCCGGCATTAAATCAACTAGCCTACGACAGCTCTCCACGAAGTCATCGTGGCTCCCCCCCGGAAGATAACTGGTAACCCCGCCAGTGTAGTAGATGTCACCCGTGAAGAGGCAACGGGCTTCCCGGTCCAGTAGACAGATGTGGTTGCTGCTGTGACCCGGAGTATGGATCACCTCAAGTCTCCGACCACCCAAATCAATTACATCTCCATCCCTGAGCCAACGAGTCACAATGTATGGTGGCGCGTAGAAGTTCTCAGGGTCAAAACCCTCTGGGAGTGGCTTTATCACTGCACCCGGCTCCAGCATCTCCCCCATCTTATCCCTGCCCAATCCCTCGGCTACGCTCTCCCTGCTCATCACGTCATCAAATGCGGCTATCTCATCAAAGTCCTCACAGCCACCAATATGATCATTATGGGTGTGAGTGAGAACCAGCAAAACAGGCTTGTCCGTGAGCTCAGCCACAAGCTTGTCCAGTCTCCCTATGCCTGTTCCCCCATCGATGACGGCTGCACGGTCCTCGCCTATCACAAGATACATGAGGGCTTCATCGTATTGCCCATCCTCAAGCAAAGCGTAAAGCCACTCATGGATACGGTAAACACTATACCATGACTGGCTTGTCTCGACCTTCTCCAAACCAGAGTAAACTTCCCTCGGCAGTTTATCCCACCAGTTCCCAGACATAGCGACAAAGTAGCGTCCAGCGCTTAAAACAGTTAAGCGAAGGAGTCCAACCGCTTTGTCTCATATAGTTTGGACCCTATGCTCGTCTCGTCCGTCACAAAAGGGCGTAGAAGGTTCCACGTTGCACTTCGCCTATTAGTTTGTCCAGCTCAGGGCTACCTGTGGATAGGTTTTTCTCCGCTGTCTGCTGGTCGAGCAACTGGAGTCCTGTAACGTACTCAGTCATCTAGCGGAAACATGAGAAAAATCACGGATATTAAGCCAGACGCACCACCTTGAACCATGGACTCCTGTGAAAGTACACGAAGATACGTAGAATTGACCAGAACTTATCCACCTCAATGGACAATATGCTTGTTACATGAGATACGTGCTTGGCTTGTTGGTCAGTGTTTTTCTTAGTATGCGCGTAGTGTCTACTCAGATTAAAATTTCTTCTAACATAGAATAATTGCTCGCAAGTTTTATCAAAATGAAAGAATATTAATAAACAAAGGATTTCACAGCCTTTGTTGTCGAAGTGAACTCATCCTGATATTCGAACATATACTCATATTCGGTTCAGTCATGGTCGCAGCGTGGCTCCTCTTCATCTACTATTACCCACTCACAGTACTATACATATACAAGAGAGCGATCCTCGTTAAAGGGTTTGGCGAAGGTCCAATTCCCATCAATACACTCTATACTGAACCCCAAACGCTTTTCGCTGATCCCCTCCACCCACCTACCTCAGCCTCAAAACTGGCGACCACTGGCGTCAACTGTGACACGCTCCTTACAGTTGGCTGGTTAGACCTCAGTAAAGGGCCGCAAGTCCTGCACGTTCCAGAAATGAATGGTCGCTACTACAGCGTGCAGTTCACCGATCCATCGAACAACACTATATTTGCCTACGTCGGCAAACGCACCACAGGAACCGAAGCTGGCGACTACCTCATCACGGGGCCAAACTGGAAAGGACATGTGCCGGGCAGCATGAAACAGGTATCATCGCCGAACAACTCGGTGCTATTCGTTGGTCGAGTGCTCGTGCAGAGTGACAGTGACCTACCGGTAGCCCATCATCTCGCAGAACAGATACGGCTAACGCCGCTAAACCATGAGTGATCAATATGAGCAACCGAACTTACACTTATCTGGCAGCGTTCGACAGCGTGGTGATCATCTATTTCTTCATCCGTATGTTCTTCTTTGAAACTTCAAGAACTCTGCGTAATGACTTGGTGCAAGGTATCCTCATAGGCATAGGGCTTGGGTTTATCACGGTCCAGATTTTGGGGCGGATCAAGGCCATGAAGGTCAACGGCTGGACCACCATGTATGGATGCGGAAAGCCCGGTAATGGCTTTCTGTTCAGAGCCGCCTGCGCCCAAATATTTCCCGGCCCGATAAACGTACCGCAGGAGGCGATGTACTGGACGACGGACGTAGATGGCGCGGGTCACTTGCTCTCTGGAGACCACGACTACATCATGCACTTCCCACTGGGGCAGCTCCCTCCCAACGATGCGTTCTGGTCGCTGACTATGGGTGATGATCACAATCGCTTTGTGCCGAATCCAATGAATCGGTTCAGCGTTAGCGACCGGTCAGGGCTCGTGCCGAACGCTGACGGCTCCGTTGAGATATACATTCAGAACGCGGCT
>CAYTVK010000294.1:0-2853 GCA_964441725.1 uncultured Candidatus Bathyarchaeia archaeon
ACGCTACAAGTGATCCAAGGAAGGCCGACCCAGAGGAAGCAGCAATCAGTATGGAGGAGCATGTCCAATTTGTGGTTGACTTCATAAAGCTCTGGAAGACAATCCCCATCCCTAAGGGCTACCTAGACTAGTCCCTCAACTTTTTTGCTTCTTCTTTTTCCATGTGGATAGTATGTTCCTCGGCTGGGTACTTTGATTCCCGTACATCGTCTCTGTAAGCCGTGAAGGCATCTAGGATGGTTGTGTTCAGGTCTGCGTAGAGCTTCGCGAAGGGTGGTGAGTTCTCATATACCCGCAGAAGGTCATGGCTCAGTAACACCTGTCCATCGCAGTAAGGACCAGCACCGATTCCAATGGTCGGCATGTTGAGCCTCTCAGTTATGAGCTTGGCAGCCTCCGCTGTAACGAACTCAATTACCACGCTGAAGGCTCCAGCCTTCTCAAGAGCCAATGCATCCTCCAGTATGGCTTCAGCCGTCGCTGCGTCTTTCGCCTGAACCTTGAATGCTCCACCCACTGAAGCCCTCTGAGGCATCAAGCCAATATGTGCCTGAACAGGGATGCCCACATCTACGAGAGCCTTCACCGTTAAAGCTACCTCTTTCCCGCCCTCAAGCTTGACTGCGTCAGCGCCTCCCTCCTGTATGAGCCTCGCAGCGTTTCTCTTTGTCTCCTCCAAGCTGATATGGTAGCTCATAAATGGCATATCTGCAACTATCAGGGGGTTCTTTGCGCCTCTCACCACTGCCTTTGTGTGGTGGATGATGTCTTCAACCGTTACTGGTATCGGGTTATCATAGCCCAGCACCACCATTCCAACGCTGTCACCGACAAGCAGCATATCCAGACCCGCTTTATCAACGAGTAACGCTATGGGGTAATCGTATGCTGTTGTCATGGTGATCTTTTCGCCTCTCTCCTTCATCTTCCAGAGTTTTGACACAGTAACCTTAGCCAAAGGATTCACAGAATGAAAAAGGGTTTATAGGGATTAAAAATAATGGGTGAAACTCTACTTTTTCATAGTAGAGTACAATCCACTTGAGGCGTTATGGTAGTCGAATCTGCTCAAAGACCACCTTAGAGCCATCTGAGCTTGAGTATCATTTCCCTATCACTATACCTGATGGGTCTATCTCCTCCCTCAGAAGCCTGAGCTCGTCACTTGTCGGTGGCTCAGTAGTCGAGACATTATCCGGGATAATCAACTTGAAACCAGTGTTTTCGACAACATCCTCGACGGTGACACCTGGGTGAACGCTGAGAAGCATCATCTCCTTGCTCTCATCATCAAAACCCAGTACCCCAAGCTGCGTGATGACTCTATATGGTCCAGTCTCCGCTGGCAATCCGGCTTTTTCCCTCGCACCGGGTCCAGATAGGTATCCGGGAGTGGTTAGGAAATCCAGTTTATCCACGAATCTTAGCTTGTCGTGGCGCATCAAGGTGATGGTTTTATGGCAGAGGCTTCCAAGGTCATTTGCTCCACCGCTTCCGGGAAGCCTAGCCTTGGGTTTATCGTGGCTACCGATGACTGTGGTGTTAAGGTTTCCATATCTATCGATCTGGGCTGCTCCAAGGAACCCATAATCTACCAAGCCTGCTTGAGCTAGCCCCATAGCGTAGTCCATGCTCGCGGCCATCACTGCCTTGTAGAAGGTCCTGCTGTCTCCGACGCTGATGGGGATGGTTGGTATCTTCGGCCCTATTCCTCCAGCCTCGAATAATATTAACAGATCTGGCGCGTGCAGGCGCTGGGCAAGCATCGTTGCTATGATGGGCAGTCCGGTTCCCACGAAGACAGACTTTCCGTTCTCCAGCTGTCTGCTTGCGGCGCAGGCCATGAGTTCGGTGGGGTTATACTCCATATTTAGCCCCTCCTCGCCCAAGGAGCATCCAGCGGTACCTCAAGCCGTTCCAGCTTGGCCAGATACTCCATCTTTTCTTTACCGCCGATAAGCTCAATGTACTCCTCATGGTTTGAAACACCGTACACGTATCTATCCATATAGTCCTGTACGCCTTCATCGGATCTGCTTAGGGTAAGCCATTCACTCATGTGCTCCTCGTCGCTGTAGTAGAGCCCCGGCATGTTCCCCGGATGACTACCATAAGGCGATTCAACCACCGCGTCCACTACAAAGTACGGGATCGCTGTCCTGTCAGGGTGGTCTATGATGTCCTCGTGGGGCACAATCTTCTCAGTGGTGATGATGAGTCTTTTCGCTGCACGGGACAACTCAACATCCTCTATCGTGGTCCCATCTATCTGGCAGTTACCGTACTTGTCACAGCGGTGAACATGAATAAACGCGAAATCAGGGTAACAGGCAGGAATCAGCGTTATGGGAAGACCAGTAAAAGGGTCTTCAACAATCTTTGAGCTACTGTACTCAAAGGTGTCTGTACCCATCATGACCCTCGCTGGAAACCATGGTAAACCCATGGAGGCGGCTTTGAAGCGCCACTGGAAGGCAGCGTTACTAAGCTCAGCCACTATCCTGACCCTGCCTGACTGTGTGGCTCTTCTCCCAGCTGGCGATAATCCCCTTAGCTCGTGTCCATGAGCGTAGGCACATTCAATGCGATCAACAACGCCTCCTCCTATGAGGATGTCAACATCGTGGACGCTGGTTTTACCAGCCATTATCATGTTGCGTCGCTGCTGTCTAATCATCTCATAGATGCCTTCCATGCTGAGCCTGATGTGCCCAAAGCCTCCCATTGCGAAGTAGTCTCCGTCCTGTGTGAATCGGTTGACCACCTCCTTCATAGTCATCTGCTTATCCGTGAGAGTACGAGATTTCTGGTCTCTCATCCATTTACGGGCTTCCTCGGGGTGCATCCATGCAT
>CAYTVK010000295.1:0-2842 GCA_964441725.1 uncultured Candidatus Bathyarchaeia archaeon
AGCCCCATCACTATAGTGGTTATGTATTCACGGCTCGGGAAGAAAGGCGTCTGAATCAGATATGTGAGAAGCATCGTGGTCATGAGCACCGCGTAGAAGAGATAACGAGGCAGCATCACTCCACCGAGGGTTATGAACTGCCTCAGCACACCCACTTTAACATCTTTGACCAGCTTATAGTCACCGTAGATGTTCTCCACCAATCCAAGGTCCTGTAGCTTGGTGAGGTGATAGCTTGAGACACTGGGGCTACTGAATCCCAGTTCTCTCTGCACCTCTCTAACCCCAACAGGGTCATTTGGGCGTTTGAGAATATGCATGTAGACTAGCAGTGTTTTTCCTTTAAGCTCTGATTCTATGATTTCCTCATCGCTGGCCATGTTCCTTTCTCCCTCTCTTAGACTTGTTACGGGTTTATGGTTTCAGGGTATTTAATATTGCTAGGGTTGAGATGACCGCTTCCTCAGTTCTCACTGTGGCTGTTCCCTGATCCGGTATCGTGTTCAGTGTGTAGTCAAACACCTCCTCGATACGTCTACCCTCCCGCTCAATCAACTCGCCGACGCCCTCCTTGTAGGAGCCGAATACGATGAGCGTCTTCTCTGCTTTCGCCCAGTCTCCTTCAAGCCGTGTCTTGGCTGATACTATGTCTTCTCCAAGTCTTGATGTGGCTATTGTTAGGTCCCACTCTGGACTGTGGGTGAGGTCGCTGAGTCTTCCCTTGCTTCCCCTCAGGTCGTATCCCCAGTACTCAGGTATATCTTTCTTTTTGACGCTTCTCCCGGATAATTCTGGGTCAGTTTCCATTATCTCCGTTATGATTCTAGTATCCTTCAGCGGGGGCTTACCGCGTACACTCATCAATACATTGAGTCCGACATCAACCTGATAGTTGAAGCCTGATCCCCCCACCACTACACCATCTCTGAAATCACCCACATGCACTGAGCTTAACTTCTCATCTTTGGGGTGATGCGGTGTTCTCAATGGAGGGAGTGTTCCTACATACTGTAGCTCTGGTCGTACATCGAACAGGTGCTTTCTGAGGTACTGCGGTGTCTCAAGATAGCCTAGGATGTATTTCATGGTGAGGCTCTCATCTGGCTGGTCCCTGTAGATGATTATCTGGTCTACTCTGTAGATGGCTGCGGCTCTTCCCAGCTGCCCCAGTACTGTGGTCTTGTCTCTTAGGTTACTAATTTCTGATACCATTGATGCTGGTACCGCGATTGATATCGAGTTTTTTCTCTTCAAAATTATTCATCTCTATGTTTTTCCCAGTTCTTCCACCCGGTCTTCACATACTTTTCCCTATGTGATAGATCATCTTTCACCCAGGCTAGAAAACCGTTGAAGCTTCTCATAGCCGCTATCTCGCTGAATGATCCTATTCCCTGTTTAACGAGGCTCTCAATGAATGTGCGTTCAGCCAATTCCTGCGTCTTTCCCTCTATCTTGACCTCTGTAACCTTGTAGCCCAACTCTCTGAGGGTATCCTCTGCGTGTTCGAATATGTAGCCTGTGCAGATGTGGATTGGCTCTGTTTTCGGTGCCTCCAGCTCATCGAGTCCTTTGAGTATTATCTGAGTCGCGTATCTGAGGTAGGTTTTATACTTGAACTCATCAGCCTTGAATAGCTCTGGGGGAATCTCGCCCGTATATTCTTCATCGGTCTCCACTCTACGCAGCACTATCACTGCCCCACCGATAAGGTCTCCCCACCCTGAGTCGTCTACCTCGATAACCATTATTGATGGGTAGATGACAAGCGGGTTAAAAACAGTATCCTAGTCTTTAACGCTTGATTTGAGTAGCCTGATGGATTCAGTGGTGCTGGGGTCAACTCCGTACAGTATAGCGAGATATGCGCTCATATAATCCCCCTGTATAAGGGCGGACATCATACGGGCGAGGTTAGAATCCCCATGAGCCTCCACAGTTACTACCTTTCCGAATGTCTTCTCAATGAGTTCAACGGATACATCGATCTTTCTGTTTAATCTGGCGTCCTCCTTGGGGTCATGGATTACTACAGCGCAGACGTGTCCTAGTAGTTCTTCTTCTCCTTCCCGAGCCATTATACTGTTATGGAATGCTTCTGGGTAGAAGTTGGTGGCTGCTGGGCTCTTGCTGTTCTCGTTAAACTGGGTGCTGTATCTGTAGGCTACGCTTGTGAATAGCCTTGGAGCGTAGATGAAGGGGATGTAGCCCTTGAGCTCTGTGGCTAATCGTTTGCATATATTAGACTCCAGTGGGGTCTCTGGATTCCTTTTATTGCAGTGCTCTTCAACTATCTTAATTGACTCCTCAACCTCACCCCATTTTGTGTCGCTGATTAACCCGATCTTCCTTGTGACGCCCGCCAGATTATAGAACT
Source organism: uncultured Candidatus Bathyarchaeia archaeon (assembly GCA_964441725.1). Classification (GTDB taxonomy): domain Archaea; phylum Thermoproteota; class Bathyarchaeia; order TCS64; family TCS64; genus RBG-16-57-9. The sequence continues at coordinate 2,378 of CAYTVK010000295.1, forward strand.
GGTATGGGATGGCTGCTCTTGGCTGTTGACCCTTGGGAAACTTAATGACGGTATGCAGGTTTTCCTTAGCTTTCTCCTCAAGTCTTCCCCCTGAACAGAAACAAATCACAGTACAGCCTAGTTCAACGGCCTCATTATACTGGCTAAGCGTCTCCTCTGTGTTTCCCGAGTAGCTGACAGCGTAGATTAATGTGTTCTCGTTCACCCAAGCTGGTAGATGGTATCCTCTGCTGACAACTATTGGCATCTTGATGGTGTCCATGAGCCAGTCTCTGAGAAGTAAACCTCCCACCGCTGAACCCCCCATACCAGCAACGATTATGGTGTCATAGTCGCTTCCCCGAACCTTGAGTCTTATTCTCTCCGTGTTCTCAAGCGCCTTTTTCGCGCTCTTTGGGAAATCAGTGATAGCTTCAAGCATTCCATCTGGGTCTATTTGCCTAATGTGTTCAGGGTCATCGAGAA
>CAYTVK010000296.1:0-2830 GCA_964441725.1 uncultured Candidatus Bathyarchaeia archaeon
GCCCCTGCAGATACACGTCTCTTGGCGAGTCTACCTCAAGTATAAGAATCGGGTTACCATTGATGTCCTTTATTGAAGTCAATCCGGAGACAGTTCCTTCGTTCTGTCTCCACACGTTTATTCCATCGCTGAGTGCAATGGGAGAATCATTATAGTCAACGAACTGTAGGTTTTGATACGAGTAGTCGCGTAGCTTGGCGAGTTCAATAGAGTCAAGATATCTTCCACATATCAATGTCCCAATGATACCGTAATCCTCATCACTATATGTAATCGGATGCGATGATACCATTAACGGCCCCACCTCCGAGTTGATTAACCCAGAGACCTCGCTGCCTCTATCTTGAAGATTAAAGAGCACCTCATTATCTGAGAGGGCATCTTGAACCCTATTATCCAGTTCAGTGTTCTTCAATAAGGTGAGGTCGAAGGACTTACTGTAGAGAATCTCCTCTTGATTATTGTAAAAAACCATGAAGTTAAGATCATTTTCGATAAAGGTTGAACTCATTATCAGGTCGTTGATGAAGTGCCTCATATTGTTTTGAATAAAATAGTAGGTGTTATCCCTTGAGGCATACTCCTTTGTGATGTGATTCAACTCACTGACCCTTAGCTCAAGGGTGTTCAGACCAATCTCGGTCTGTTTATTAACTGCCTCTGATTCAAGCTCAAGATATCCCTTGTTTATCAGATTATCAGTGGCGAAAATAAAGCCCACAAACACCAAGATATAGGTTAAAGCTGAGACAAAAATCAGTTTAGTTCTAAGATTCAACCTCTTTACTCCATACATCTTCTTTGCCATTTGTTCTGTAATGCTGTTTCCACTAATTCGACTAGTTCTTCATCTTTGATGGGTTTTACAATAACGTGCTTGGTCAGATTTGTTCTGAGAATCTTATCCATAGCTTCACTGTACCCTGTCACAAAAACGATGACGGTGTTATCATCATACTCTTTGAGCCTTTTTGCTAGAATATCTCCCGTCATATCAGCCAATTTGTAATCAAGTAGCGCCAGATCAACTTGTTGTATCTGAGCTAATTCAAGAGCCTCAGAACCAGTATAAGCAACCTCTACACGGTAACCAATTTCCTCTAGAATCATCTTGAAGAAATGAACGATCATCTCATCATCGTCCACTACCATTATAGAGGCATAGTTCAATCTAATCTGAATTTATATTAGTACTTAATTTAAAACGAATATGGGTTTTAAAATCCTATCCTTAATCTATATTATTAATTAGTAAAGGAGACCCGCTCCCAGATATAATCAACTAAGGTCTCTATCTTCAATGGCTTCATAAAAACCTCTGTGACCTCGATCCCTCGACTCTGCAGCTCTTCTTCAGCGCTCATCTGACCACTGATGACTATTAGTTTAGCTGAATCATCAATTTGATGCATCTTTTCAGCTAACTCATCTCCCTTCATTCCCGGCAATACATAATCAATTATAATTATGGCATAGTGATTTTTCTCAGCTAGTTTTAAAGCATTATCCGCGTCTTTGGCGATATCCACAATGAATCCTTCGCTTTCAAAGATGAACTTGTATCCATCTAGGATAGCTTTGTCGTCGTCTATGAATAATAGTCTATGTTCTTTCTTTTCTGGGTTTTCGGATTTACATTGGGTGTCTTCAAGACTATTATTTGAGTCCGGTGTCTGCATCTCTAAAGTGAATGATGTAAAGTAATATAATAAGAACCTCATGAAACGAATTGAAACCAGTAGAAATACATTGATTACTACTAATAAATAACATATTATAGTTTTATATTCTATATCACGAATAAATATTATGGATTAAATAAATGAATTTAATATAACATTGTATATATTATCTTTATATAAATAATAAAAGATGGGTACGTGAGTAAGTTGAAGCAGAAGTGGTTAATAATATTGATTCTGCTATCCGTCATTTTTACTTCATCTGCTTCAGCCCAATTAGGAATCGCCTCCAAATCACTTACTCTTACCCTCTACACAGATGGAACAACAAAAGTAGACTATGTGGTTACAAGCGATTCGACAAAAGTGCAAATTGAAACCACTCTGTTTGGTGAAAACCTTGAGAACCTGGTTGTACGAGATGAGGAAGGAAATCCCCTTGGAGTAACCATACTCAATAACTCTGCTCAAGTAGACAGCATAGGCGCCCTTGAACTCTATTTCTCTTATCTAACTGATTCTCTAACAAACGAAGATAACTCAGTATGGGTTGTGAACGTCACCTCACCAGTTAACGTCACTATAATACTTCCAAAAGACGCTCAGTTCCTCGACATGAGTGAAATACCTATTGAAATAGGAAACTTTGGCGAATCTCAATACCTAAAGTTTAATCCTGGACTCCACTATGTCTATTATCTTCTCGGCCTACCCTCCATGATAAACGAGGCCACCACGTCTCTGGCAAAAACATCCGATTATATTGCTGAAAAAGAATCACAAGGATACAACCTTTCAGGGGCGCGAGAATTATTGATTCAGGCAAATGATCTCTATCAGATACAGGAGTTTCTAGAGTCAAAAAACAACGCAGATGATGCATTAATCATCGCCACAAATATCGTTGAGTACGCTGATTCAGCGAAATTTGCGATATCTTCCGCAGAATCCACTATTACTGAGGCCAAGTCTCAGGGAAGAATAAAGGGACTGGATGTAGCTGAATCATCGCTTAGCATAGCCCAATCATTGTATGATGAAGGGAGTTACAGAAACGCTGAGATAACCGCATTACAAGCGGCTGAGGAAGCATCTCAAGCTAAAAAACAAGAGACTTATGATGTTTTTTATCTTGCAGCTATCTTTGC
>CAYTVK010000297.1:0-2825 GCA_964441725.1 uncultured Candidatus Bathyarchaeia archaeon
CAGGCAGATAGTCAGATAGGTACTCCTTGACTCCAACTGGACCTGCTCCAGGTCCTCCTCCACCGTGAGGTGTGCTGAAGGTCTTGTGGAGATTACTGTGGATGATGTCAAATCCCATGTCACCGGGTCTGCACCAGCCCATGATTGCGTTAAGGTTCGCTCCATCATAGTACATTAGGCCGCCTGCGTCATGAACGATCTCACCGATCCCCTTGATCTCAGCCTCATAGACGCCTATGGTGTTTGGGTTAGTCAACATCAACCCAGCTGTATTCGGACCAACAGCGGCTTTCAACGCCTCAAGGTCCACCATGCCATGGGAGTTGCTCTGAATCTCAACTGTCTTGAAGCCAGCCATTATAGCGCTCGCCGGGTTCGTGCCGTGGGCGCTATCTGGTATGATAACCTCTGTGCGTTTGTCAAGCTCTCCGTTGTTTTTATGGTATGCTCGGATAATCATTTGGCCAGTCCATTCACCTGCTGCACCAGCTGAAGGCTGGAGAGTAGCCTTATCCATTCCAGTGATTTCTAGGAAATATTTTTCCAAGGTGAATAGTAGCTTCAATATACCTTGCGTTGACTCAGGTGTCTGCATGGGGTGAATCCCAGTGATCTTTGGGTGACCAGCCAATATCTCATTGATGATGGGGTTATACTTCATTGTGCAGCTGCCCAGCGGGTATATCTTGCCGCTGTTGACGCCATAGTTCATCTGGCTAAGATGATTATAGTGGCGTAGCACCTGTATCTCGGATACCTCTGGCAGTCCTGCTGCTTCTAGGCGGAGTATGCTATCTGGCACCAGCTCCTCTGTGGGTAACTCTCCTTCGATCTCCGGCTCAAGCATTGGTAGCATGTGACCCATTCTGCCGGGTTTACTGTGCTCAAAGATCAGTGGCTCGCTCCAGTCTGCCTGTCTGAATCTCATGGTCATCCCTCCAGCGCCTCCTTCAAAGTAGAAACCAGAAGATCAATGTCCTCCTTGCTGTGAAGCTCAGTTACACAGTAGAGCGCTGTCTCACCGAGATCAAAGTCCCCGTTCAGGGGAATACCTGCCTCGATGCTCTGGCCGTGTAGAGCCGCATTTACTTCCTTCAACGACTTGTACGGGAAGTTTACCGTGAACTCCTTGAAGTGAAAACTGTTGAATATAGGCGCCCTTACCCCAGGTAGTTCACCGATCTTCTTCTGGGCGTACTTTGCTTTCTTCATGATGATCTCGCTGAGGTCTTTCATCCCCTGCGGACCCATGAGGCTCAAGTAGACACCAGCAGCTACGGCGTTCAACGCCTCGTTACTACAGATGTTGCTAGTAGCCTTCTCACGCCGGATATGCTGCTCACGTGTCGCCAAAGTCATCACATAACCCTGCCGATGATCGGCCAAGGTCTCTGTGACACCTATGATCCGTCCCGGCATCTGTCTGATGAACTTGTTATCATGCTTGCATGCGAATATTCCAAGCAGAGGCCCACCGTAGCTCATATGGTTTCCGAGGGGCTGACCCTCACCCACAACGATGTCAGCGTCATAGTCACCGGGAGCCCGTAGTAATCCTAGACTGGTTGGATCCACACCTACAACGTATAACGCATTCTTATCGTGAGCTATCTCACCTATTGCATCTACTTTCTCCTCGGCGAACCCCATGTAGCTCGGATTCTCGATGTACACCATGGCCGTCTGGTCATCGGTCTTCTCGTTTAGGTCTTCAAGATCCAGTTGACCTGTGATTGGGTCATAGTCCACTTTCTCCACGGTTATGCCAGCGGGTTCTGTGTAGGTTTTCAAGACGCTTAGCCTATTTGGACTCATCAACTCTGGGATTAACACCTTGAAGCGGCGTGTGATCCTGCTCGACATTAATGCTGCCTCGCCCACAGCGGTAGCCCAATCGTATAGACTGCTATTGGCTACATCCATGGCTACCAGTTCGCATATAAGGCTCTGGTACTCGAAGATTGCCTGTAGTATCCCCTGACTGATCTCAGGTTGATACGGTGTATAGCTTGTCAGGAGTTCAGCTCGGTGAATCACCTCATCTACGATGGTTGGTACGTAGTGGGGCCACACTCCGCCGCCTAGGAAGGGTGGGCATCTGAGGGTCTTATTTTCCTCAAGTAGTCCTGAAACATGTCGTTTTACTTCTACCTCGCTGTGCGGTCCAGGGATATTGAGTTCTTTCTTGTAGATGAACTCCTTTGGGATGTCTGAGAAAAGATCGTTGATGCTGTTTATACCGATCTTTTCCATCATCTTTTCCTTGATCTCTGGAACGCTGTTTGGAAGGTAGGGGTGTATTTTGCTCAAACAGTTGCCTCCAATATGTTACTATTATGATTACTGAACCAGTAAATAACGGTAACCTGTCCCAGTTCGGGAAGGAAAACACATATACAGACCTACCCGCCCAGATATGTGCGTGAAAAAATTGCCACAAGTAACACTTGACGAGGAGAAATGCATCAACTGCAAGACGTGTATAAGCACATGCCCCATGGGAGTCTATGAGGATAAGGTAGACAGCGTAGAGGTTTCGAAGGCAGAGGATTGCATCGCATGCATGGGATGCGTCGCGGCGTGCCCAGTGGAAGCCATCGAAGTCATTGAATGAAGCCCTTTTAACTTCATGTAGCTCTTTTTCATTTCATGTCAGACACAATCACCGAGATATCGAAGTGGGTGGATGAAAACCGTGAAAACTGTATTGATTTTCTTCAGCAGTTAATATCGATACCTAGCCCAAGCTACGAGGAGAAAGAGGTAGCAGAGTTTCTGGCTGACAAGATGCGTGAGTATGGGTTCAATACCGCTAAAACAGACGC
>CAYTVK010000298.1:0-2805 GCA_964441725.1 uncultured Candidatus Bathyarchaeia archaeon
TAAAATATTCAAAACGAGAGTTAAGCAGGTTTTTCCTTGGCATTGTCCTGTTGTGACTCCAGTGATTCTTTTTAAGGTCTCGATATCATCGTATCCGGCATCGATGGCATCCTCAATGTCAGATTCAGTTACATCGTGACATCTGCAAACGATTTTTTCATCGAATATCTGTTTTTACAACGTATCCCTCAATTTATACCTATGCCAAAGTGATCATTTTAACTGATAAATTAATGGAAATTGGCAATAAATTCTATTTTAGCCTAAAAATCGGTATGATTCTTATTATGATTTGTTAATTATGGCTCACAATATTTCCTACCATGTACGAATTATCTTTAAAAAATATACTATGTTGACCAAATGTGTATGTTAAATATAATTTAAAAGAAAGCGGTTTTTAGAGGATTAATTATACTCCGCCAATAGCTTTTTTCGTACATCTTCATCAAGTGGGCCTTCGCCCTCTACGATATCGTTGAAGGTGTTGAATACTCGTTCGAGTTTCCTCCAATCCGGTACATAGACCCTGCTGAACCAAACTCTGCTGCTGTCAACGTCTTCGTCCTCTAGCTCCCACCGATATTCATCGATTCGTTCTTCGCTGATTACGTGGGCTTGGCCATATGGGCCTTCATGTTCTGGTGCCTCAAGCGCCATTACTCCATCTGCTCTATGTGCGAAGGCGTAGAGAAGATGTTCTTTTTTGAGGCGTGCTAGACTAGGAAGTGGAATTATCCTTATGCTGCTTGGATAGGTTAATCTCGCTAATCCCGCAAGGTCTACAGCAGTGTAGGCTATTTCTTTCTCGACGAAGGCGAGTATCTTGAGTTCCGCCTCGCTTCCTTCAAGGGCTCCCCTGATATTGGCTTTCAGCTGTTTATCTGTAAGTCCTTGCTGGTCAAGTGCGTTTTCTTCGCAAGCTGGGATGCAGGCTCCGCAGCCACTGCACATTATATCGTTGATGACAGGTAGATTGTTTTCCATGGTTATGGCGTTCTCTGGGCAGATCTCAACACATGCCTCGCATGCTGTACATGCTTCGGGGTGTGCTAGGAATGCCTTGTTGGGTTCAATTACTCTGTTCCCACTTAGGAAGTTCACAACCTTCATCGCAGCGCCTTCGGCTTCAGCTGTGGTACTCTGAATATCTTTTGGTCCAATTACTGTACCTGCCGCAAAGATGCCATCTCGTTTTGTGCTCATGGGGTCCAGCTTAGGGTGTCGTTCAAGCACAAACTGGTCCTCGTCTGCTGGAACACGTAGAGACTCAGCCAGTTTCAATGACTCCTCAGGCGCGATTATTGGCGGTGCTAGTACAACGAGGTCAGCGGGATACTCGACCATTCTGTTGAGCATCATGTCCTCGCTTCTCACCAGCACATGGTCCCCCTCTGGGACGATTTCGGTTACCTTGCCCTTTATGAACATGGCTCCTTTTTCTTGGGTGGTTCTGTAGAATTCCTCGTATCTTCTGCCTGGTGCCCTGATATCGATGTAGTGGATTGTTACGTTTATTCCTCGGTCTCTGAGGAGTTGAGCCTGTTTCAGACTGTATAGACAACATACTCTACTGCAGTGAGGTCTTCCAACCTCTGTGTCTCGGCTACCCGCACATAATACGTATGTGATGTTCTTGACCTCTTTTCCAGTCTTGGGTACGACTACCATGCTTCCCGTGGGGCCGTTTACATCCAGTATTCTCTCCATCTCTAGGCTAGTTACAACGTTTGGGTACTGACCGTAACCATATTGAGGTAATCCACTAAGATCGAATAACTCAAACCCAGTGGCCAATACGATGGCTCCCACCTTGAACTCGATTTCTTTACCGGGGTCGTTGATATCAATTGCTTTTGCTGGACATATTTTCTGGCATGCGCCACATTTTATGCATGCATCATAGTCGATGGTGTAGATGCTTGGTACTGCTTGGGGGAATGGCCTGTAGATGGCTTTTCTCTCCTGCAGTTTCTCGTTGTATTCGTCGAGACCTTTGCCTGGACAGACTTGATTGCATTGTCCACATCCTATACATTTCTCTGGGTCTACGCCCCTTGGCTTAACCCATATCTTGACAGTGAAGTCTCCGGGAACTCCTGTGATTTCCTTTACCTCACTGTAACTGAGTAAGTCAATGTTTTTTCCTTGGCTTATCTGGGCCATCTTGGGTGTCAGGATGCATTGGCTACAGTCCAGCGTTGGGAACACTTTGGGGTACTGAATCATATGTCCCCCTATGCTTGCTTCCTTTTCCACGAGATGTACCTTCATGCCGTACTCGTTGAGTCTTAGACTGGTGGTTATTCCCGCTACACCTGCACCGATCACAAGGGCTTCGGGCACGACCTCCATTTCCTTAGACTCCAACTCTGTGGATTCTTTAGCTCGCTCAATCGCTCCATGTATCAAATCCTTTGCTTTCTCTGTGGCTCCCTCGTGGTCATTTTTATGGACCCAGCTACACTGCTCCCTGATGTTAACCATCTCAAGGAATCCTTGGTTCAGTCCCTCTTCCTCTAGGTTGCTGAGGAATGTGGTTCTGTGCATCTTGGGTGTGCAGCATGCAAGTATCACTCGGTCCAGTCCCTTTTCTTTCACCATCTTTCTTATGTTATCAACGCTTGGCTTGCTGCAGAGATAACGTTCAATGGTGGTGACCTCAACGTCGTCGCCTAGATCCTCCTTTATTTTCTCTGTATCGACTACGTCACCGATGTTACCGCCGCATTCGCAGACCCATACGCCTATTTTTGGTTTTGACATGGTATTTTCCTACAATATTTTTAGGTGATGTTCGAGGGT
>CAYTVK010000299.1:0-2759 GCA_964441725.1 uncultured Candidatus Bathyarchaeia archaeon
CAACTATATCGGCATGGATCTGACACTGGACATGCTCTGCGTTAGATGCACAAGTGGAGACGCTCAGAAATTCGCTGATACCGTAAAGAAGGCAGATGAACTCACGAGAAAACCATTGATGCTCGTAGCTCACGACCCAGAGATATTGGAGGCTGGGCTAATAGTTGTTGCTGATAAACGCCCTCTGATACATGGAGCCACCAAGGATAACTGGAAGGAGGTCGCGGAGCTTGCACTAGAATACAGTTGCCCAGTCGTAGCTTACAGTCCGGGCGACTTGGACACGTTGAAGAGCATCGCATTAACGCTGGAAGAATACGGCATCAAAGACATCGCGCTTGACCCCGGGACACAGTCCAAAGAATATATGTCAATGAACTCAGATGACTTCACAGTACTCCGATGGGACGCCATCAACGAGGAGGAAGAAGGACTCGGCTACCCTTTGATCGGTGCACCTCTGGCTGCGTGGTCAGTAGTGGAGGAAGACCCTGTTTTGAACGAGTGGAATGAAGCTATGCTTTCAGGCGTTTTAATCGCTAGGTTCGCGGATCTCCTTGTAATTCACGGCATTAGCGGATGGTCGCTTCTACCCCAGATATTCCTGAGAACTAACCTCTACACTGACCCAAGGAAGCCTGTATCGGTAGAGGCCGGGGTAATGACTTTGGGGACTCCAGACGAGAACAGCCCGGTTCTTCTCACCACTAACTTCGCCCTAACATACTACACGGTAGCCAACGACATCGAGAACGCTAAGATAAATGGCTACCTTCTAGTAGTGGACAGCGAGGGAATGAGTGTCGAGAGCGCAGTAGCTGGTAGAAAGATGACGGCTGATACTGTCGCTGAGGCTATGAAGAACTTCAAGATAGAGGAGAAGGTGAAACACAGAAACATCATCATACCCGGTAGGGCTGCGAGGCTAAGCGGTGAGATACAGGAAGCCAGTGGGTGGAGTGTATCAGTGGGACCTCTCGACTCCTCTGGAATAGCCGCATATGTCTCGGATAAGTGGAACCCCTACCCTGAGTAACCTAAATCCATTTTATGTAGCTATCTGGGGAGCCTGCTCCCCCCACGATTATTCTTTGGTGAGGGTTTTTGCCCGTTACTTCTTCTAGTATTCCATTGTACTCTATCCTATCTCCTATATCGAAAAGGCCTCCATAGAGGCCCTCAAAGGATACTATCTCTGAGACTCCACTTGGCTCGCTATCAGAAACCTTGTAGACCGCTGGAAGGTAGATGGATTCACTTGAGTCAGATATAACTGCCGTCCCTGTTGCTTGCCCTATTCTGTGATAGGTGTTATCTCCATAGTTTTCTGTGATCTCTTCATCTGTTCTCGTTGGGTGAATAGAGAAATAGGTGCCTTCGAAGTATCCATAGTTCCATCGTCTTTCAGCTATCTTCATGAGGTCTTCTGCTTTGAGCTTGTATTTACCTAGGCGATGAATTATCCATTCTCCCTTCTCTTGGCTGGATATGCCCTTGATCTTCTTGGACTCTTCTTTCAGGTCTGTGAGCGCCTTCATAGTGCGGTATGATTCTTCTCGTCCATAGACTGTTAGGTCTATGTCGCTGAATGCTGGGTTATGAGTCTTTGTGAGGATGCTGCCTGTCACTCCGAAGGCATCATCACAGGATGCTGTTTCCTCCAGTAAATCGGTGAGTCTAAGAAGCTTCTCCTCTAATGAGTCTCTTGGCTCTTTTTTTATCTCTCTCCTTCTTTCCTGTGGATTATAATATTTTTTCACCCTATTTTTTGGGACCCATGAAATCTCTATGTTTCTAACTGGGCACTGTAGTATGTATTCGGGGTGCTTCTCCTTGAGGTATTGGTATGTGTTTTCAACCTGCGATACCTGATAGTATGGTATACTGCGGCTGTATCTTACACCGTTTCTCATCCATTTTCCATCCTCCGATGGTACATATTTGAGGTAAGCAGTATAGCCATCAATTGGATGCAGGTAACCAACGACGCAGAACAGGTAACCATCAACGGTTTCTACAAAGTCTCTATCCTTTGGTTTCGGTATCTAATTCACCTCAGTCTCGATATCACGTGTTCAACAAGTCTTCTTGTTATATCCGTCTGCGTGACTGATTGTAAACCTTCCCAACCTGGTGTGCTGTTCAATTCGACTACGTAGATGTCATCACCAGATACCATCACATCGACACCAGTGTATTCCAATCCAAGTTTTCGAGAAGCCTTCAACGCGATATCAATAATCTCATCGCTTGGCTCATATGCCTGGGCTTTTCCGCCGCTACTGATATTTGTCTTCCAGTTCTCGGAGACCCGCTTCATGGACGCGACAACTTGATCTCCTATGATGAATACTCTGATATCCTCGCCTCCATGAGGAATGAACTCCTGCAGATAGTAGACGCTCTTGGTCATTTCAAGTGCCCTGAAGACCCTGTATGCAACGTCCTCGTTTGATATTCTCGTTATACCCATTCCCAGTGAGCCAAAAAGCGGCTTCACCACAATATCTCCGCCAAGTTCATTAAAACCCCTCATAGCCTCGCTGAAGCTCTCAGTGACAATAGTCTTAGGCGTCTTGATCCTCGCCTCGTCCAACAAGGCTGATGTATAGTACTTGTCCACTGCTTTCTCGATGCTTCTCGATGAGTTGATCACTGTGATACCCATCTCCTCAAGCCTGTGCAGTGCATCCATCCTGTAGAATACCTGCTCAGCTGTTCCGCCTGGTACTCTTCTCACGATTAAGGCATCGTAGTCA
>CAYTVK010000300.1:0-2740 GCA_964441725.1 uncultured Candidatus Bathyarchaeia archaeon
GCTTGGTACAAAGGAGTTGATGAGATTCAGTTCATGAAAGAAGACTATGATGGATTAGTAGGTCTGGTGACGCTAATTGAGAATAGAAAATACAGCCGAGGATAGTATCAGAACAGCTTTTATAGAACCGTCAATGTAATGCGAACGCCGGGATGCCTCATGGTATATGACTTCCTCACCCTAGATGATGTAGACGTATCAGGGAAGACTGTTTTCCTAAGAGCTGACATCAACAGTCCCCTCGACCCAAACACCAAGAGGATACTGGATGCTACAAGGATACAGGCGGTCATACCTACAGTAAGAAGCCTCAAAGACGCGAAGCTAATAATAGGTGCCCACCAGAGCAGACCGGGAAAATATGATTTTACCAACCTTGAGAGTCACAGCAAGGTTCTTCAAATGTATCTTGAGAGACCAGTCAAATACACTGATGACATCATCGGCGAAGAGGCTCAGAGACAGATCAAGGCACTGAAAAGGGGAGAAGTTCTCGTACTGAACAATGTCAGGATGCTGGAAGAGGAAAATAAAGTCGCACCATCAGAAGAACTCAGAAACACAGAGTTCGTTAAAACCATGAGCAAATACGTTGACCTCTTCGTAAACGACGCCTTTGCCGCCGCCCATCGGAGCCAAGCAAGTCTCGTGGGGCTCAGCACAGTTGTACCAATGGCTGCGGGGCGACTGATGGAACAGGAGCTGAAATCACTTAACAGAGTGCTCAACAATCCGGAACGACCCAGCGTATATCTGCTTGGAGGAGCCAAGGTTGAGGACAGAATACCTGTTATTCGTCGAGTATTGAATGATGATATCGTTGATAAGATACTTCTAGGTGGCCTAGTGGCTGATGACTTCCAGATGGCGCTTGGGAAGATGAAGAAACGATACGATGAATTGAATGAAGAAGAAATGCAGCAGGTAGAGACCTGTAGGTCCATCATCGAGGAGTACTCAAACAAGATTCAGCTACCCATGGATGTTGCCCTTGATGTGAAAAGTGAGAGAGTAGAGGTATTCATAGACAGCATCACTGAGGAGAAGAACATCTACGATATCGGCTTGAATACAATAGCCCACTACTGTAGCACAATAGAGAAAGCAGAAACAGTGGTAGCCGAGGGCCCCCTTGGAATGTTTGAGAGAAGAAGATTCGACATAGGCACAAAGGAACTTCTACGATGCATGGCGCGATGTGGAGGATATACGGTTGTCGGCGGAGGCCACATGGGAGGATTAGCATCAATGCTAGGGATTACAGACCAGATGAGCCATGTCTCTACGGGCGGCGGAGCCATGCTCAGCATGCTAGCAGGAGAGACATTGCCAGTTGTAGCCGCGCTTGAAGAATCCAAAAAGCGTTACGGTTAGACATATCATTTAATAAGCTGTTAAACCCTATCGGTTTGCGCTGGGATCGTGGTCAAGCTTGGTACGATACGCGGTTTGGGTCCGCGTGATCCCCGGTTCGAATCCGGGCGGTCCCACCACATCACAAAACATTAAAATCAGATAGTGCTTCTCATTGTTGCGCCGGGTTGGCTGAGCGGTTTAGGCGGCCGCCTGCAGAGCGGCTCCACGGGGGTTCGAATCCCTCGCCCGGCTCCATTCTATTAGGATAGTGTCTGGGTATAATCTGCATGTTTAAATATGGTTCTTGCATGAATGCGATTCTGTAGTTAGAGTTGAGATTGGGTTGAGTGGAGAGAAGGTAGTGGGTGTTATTGAGAATGTTCAAACGAAGCCACCGGGTTCTTGGACACAGAAAAGCTGTGATCTGATATTCACTGAGCAGAGGTTTTTATGTGTGAAGGTGGGCGGGAGTAGCCTTGTGGCAGCTATGCTTGGAAGCGGTCTAAGTGGTCCGTCTGGGGCTATAGCTTTCTCATTGGATAGTCATAATGAGCAGGAGTATAATAGGGATAAGAGGAGGGGCAATTCGCTAAATGATCTGCTGAGTAGCGATGCAGATAACTACATGATCTGGTATAGTGATGTGGCTTCTGGGAGCTTCAAGACAGGTTTCTTCTCGACACTCGGCGTTATGGCGCCTCTGGAGATAAAGACCTCTGATGGCGAGAGATATTTCTATAATATCTACAATAACCAGAAGGACTACGCTAAGGTGTTGATAGAAGCTACGATGTCTAATATCAAGGTCTAGCCTTTTTTGATTATTCCTCTTCTGTATCCCGCTTCAATCATGCAGGCTGCTAGGTAGAACGGTACCCAGAGTAGTATGAATGAGTTAAACTCGCGATACATGACATCGGCGTAGAACTTGATGGTGGGTGTAAAGAGGTACCAGTAGAAATCCAGTACGCCTTCAATGCTAAAGGTCATCAGAATGTACACGGGGACAGGTATGATCAAGGTGAGTATAATCTTCAACCATGTGGGTTTGAGGAATTCTTTGATGTTCAATTTGTTCTACTCGGTGTTCTAGACTATAGTATTAATAACTATTCCCTGATTCATTCAAGCATGCAGCGAAACTACCTCGTCATCTCTCTATTGGTGGCTATAATAGGAGTGGCGTTTATCTTCCTACCATCAACATATGATATCAATCTAGCACCAGAACTAGTAACACTCTGGGAGGACACAGTGATAGCTCGACAGAGCCCAGCGGGGACTGTTTTCAACTTTAACACAGGGGAGCAGAATGTGGATGAGGGGGTCTCCCCTTACATCAATGTCTGGAGCAATGAATCGGTTACGCTGGATACATTATTTA
>CAYTVK010000301.1:0-2727 GCA_964441725.1 uncultured Candidatus Bathyarchaeia archaeon
CACGCATCTGGGATGCTTGTATCCATGACTACGTCGATGAGCTTCTCCCAACCTGGACGCTTTGATTTGCGTAGGGTCTCTATCTTGGATTCCCTGCTAACTGTGCTCATTAGCTGCTTCGCAAACTCTATCTCCTCATCGGTGTACTCGAGTGCGCCGATCTCATGCATGTTGCGTGTCACCACTTCGCTGAGCACCTTGTTTGGAATCTTATTATAGATAGCTTTGATGAACTCTATCTCAAGCTCTGTCTCAGTCATCAAAGCAGCCCCTTCAGCAACCTTCAGCACACGCTTGTAAATGTGCTCCACCTGATCCCGCATAGGAGCCCTGACTAGATACCAGCTACGTGCATAATCGGGCACAACGTTGGGCTGTCCACCGCCTTCCTCAATGACGTAGTGGACTCTTGCCTCTTGAATTATATGCTCTCTAAGGAAGTTCACCCCAACGTCCATGAGCTCTACTGCATCGAGGGCGCTCCTTCCCTGCTCTGGGCTGCCAGCGGCGTGACTTGTCTTACCCCTGAAGTGAAACTTTACACTGTTGTTAGCGAGACTGCTGGTCAGACTGGCAACATTCATGCCCCCAGGGTGATGACTCAGAACAGCGTCTACCCCATCAAACACTCCGTCTCTCACCATCCATACCTTGCCGCTGGCGCTCTCCTCGGCGGGAGTCCCGAAGAACTTTACAGTGCCCTTGAGTTTGTTCTCCTCCATAGCGTACCTGATGGCTATTGCGCCAGCCATACCGGAAGCGCCGTGAATATTATGTCCACAGCCATGACCCAGTGCACCATCAACAATGGGATCTTTTACAGGTTTCTTACTTTGACTTAACCCCGGTAGGGCATCGTATTCTCCCATTACGCCTATTAGGGGTTTCCCAGTACCCCATGTTGCCACGAAGGCTGTAGGCATTCCGCCTACTCCTTCTTCAACTGTGAATCCGTGCTTCTCTAGTTCTTTAATGAGGAGTTTGGCTGATTTGTACTCAAGAAGCCCTAGTTCAGCGTAATCCCATATCTCATCGCTTATCTCAATGATCTTATCACGGTTGTTATCGATCCATGATAACGCGGTTTTCTTTGCGTCAACCATTCTAATCCAAATAAATTACGTTGAATAGTTATTAACGCTAACCACTGTGAACCAGTTTTTCCCTGTAGATTTCCAGTAAGACCACTCGGTAAGCGGGGTAATATGCTACTCTATAGGGCTCTGTATGGTGTCTCGGCTTCACGCCCTCTTTCTTAATCTGCTCATCAAGCACCTGAATTTCCGCGTCTGATAACAATACTAAGCCATCATCTACTACTCGCTTTAACTCAGCCCAATAGGCAAGAAAAACCTCGGGATCACCCTGATGCTTTGCTGACTCCCGCATAACCTCGAACAATGTTTCAAGGCTCTTACCCTCCTTAAGGTATTGACGGAGATTAACTCTAACCATTGAACCATCTGGAGAAACTGGTTCAAACAAAGGGTCTTCAGGATGATCATCCAAATTAATCCTGTTCGCTTCCTCAAGCAGGATAGGCCAAGCTCGATCTGATACGATGTGTCCTACACCGAATACGCCCTGATACAATAGCTTGTAGATGTCTTGAGCCTTAGCTTCTGGTCTCCGTTTGAGGTGCTCCAGTATTAGGGTGACTATTTCTTCGTTCATCATCCATCACGTGGAATCATAGATATCGCGTTAGATGGGCATGTAGTTACGCATAGACCACACCCCATGCATCTTGAGTCATCATAGACCAGATTATCATCTATTCTTCTCGCCTCAAATACGCAGCGAGAGACACATGTACCACAGTCCGTGCATTTATCCCGGTCATCTCTAGCGACATAATTAGACGAGAGCACCTGAGCATGAACACCATTTCTTAGAAGCCCCCCTAGAGTATGGCAACAGCAAGTGCAGCAACTACATATGACACCGGGTTTCTCAGCGCCTTTCATAATGTAAGCCATGTGAACCAATCCAGCCTCATGGCTTCTCCTGAGCACATCAAGAGCCTCATCGAGGGTAATCTCCCTTGCGTTGAAATTCTCTTTACTTAATGCATGCTCTGCGTCTTCATCCAAGCTAAGGCAAACGTCCCTCGGCGAATCACAGTTCTCATACTCGGTCCTGCACCCACAGTCCTCTACTGCTATCTTATGGGCTCTGCTGAGGATCTTTTTAACCTCAGAGAAATCGTAGATCATGTGATCTGCCTCAATCTGGATGTTAACTGGGATCGTTATCGCCTTATCAATGTCGTCTGCTATTTCATGTAGCTGTTTCTCTGAGTAGAATCTTTCCTCTCTTGAGTGCGTGGCCATATTTTGTTCATAGTGTGGCTGGATTTAAGTATTCAAATGAAAATCGGTATCTTGCAGAGACAAACAGCTATATAAATAAACATACAATTTAAGAACAATATCCTCAAGGGTGAGATACTGAGGGCGAACGACAATACATTTTCTCGTCATTGTCGTTTACTTACGGTTATCATACCACTGATCGGAGAAATAGGCAATGGACGAATACAAAATAGAGAGAGTGGAAACGGGAATAACAGGCCTAGATGATATGCTAGGCGGTGGAATACCTGAAAAAAGTATCATACTAATCTGTGGAGGACCCGGTGTCGGTAAAACCATCATAACATTACAGTATATGATGAAGGCGGTCAAACGCGGCGAACCAGTTGTATATGTTTCCCTCGAAGAGCCT
>CAYTVK010000302.1:0-2708 GCA_964441725.1 uncultured Candidatus Bathyarchaeia archaeon
CATTCCTATATTGTTATTGCATGAGAAATTCAACATTACCGTCTCATGTAACAAGCATATTGGTATTTCTGTGACGTTATTTAATCACAGAGATTCTCTGTTTTTTAATCCTCAAAGATAACCCAGTTTTTGTGTGGAAAATAATTTCTAGTTGATTGAAGAGTTAACAACGATACAATATGGGTGAAAAAAGAGTGGGCGAAGACTCAGGGTACATATTCGCAGGTCCTATGGTGGAGAGGAAGAGAAAGGTTGTAAAGCCTGGGGTAGTACTCATTGACAATCATAGAAATGGAGTTATCATTAGCGATAATGCAGGGAGTCCCTGGCATAATGCAACATACTACGCGCATGGAAGCATTCTGGCTGATGCTGATGGGAAACTCATCAGGCAGGTGGCGTTCTGCGAGACAATTGATCCAGATGGTGACGTGACTTGGAGTATTCTATGGGAGCCAATTAAAGGAAAAACCAGCTATCACTTCGTAGTTGGCACTGGAAAGTGGAAAGGAATCGCAGGCAAGGCGACCATCACGGGTATGACCGACCGTGCTGATGACCACACGATGCCGAGCTACAAGATGAGCTGGGAACTCGACGAGAAGAATGATGAAACCGTCCCAGCATTCCAACCTAAAGGCCCATACACCAACCACGCGACAAGTCTGAGCTTCCATGGAGCCCATGTCACCGAGAACATCAAGGAACTAGCCAGCGGGTTGAGGCTCATTATCAACACACAATTAGGTGTGCTAATAGGAGAATCATCAACAGAAATCAATCTCTTGAATCCTCGAGGCTATGCAGCGAGCTACGACAAAGGTGTAACCGTTTGGAGCGGTGACAAGAGGCTCGCCGATGTAATGCTCCTCGAAGACACTGACCCAGACGGGGATATGGCTTGGCTCGTTCATGTCTGGTGGTACGCGAGAGGTCGTGGATTATACAAGTTCGTCGGTGGCACCGGGAAGTGGGAGGGCATTAGAGGTGAAGGAGTTACCCTCGGTGCGCTTATGAGGCGAACCGATGATTACCATCTCCTAAGGTCAGAGATACACTGGAGGATAGACCCTCCAAGCTGAGAATGATGATTGTTTAGACACGAATCCAGTTCTCACCTCCAATGTGCTCGTTAATATTTAATATACACATGGCTCTGTGAATAAGAGCCAGAGAAGGCTCAGGATAACTGAATGAAGGTTATTGATGTCCACAATCATATTAATCCGCGTCCGTTCTTGAAGGCAATAAAAGAAAACAAAGACTGGCTTGGATTCACGTCCAATAATGGGGAGCTAGAGAATCCCCGTAACAGTTGGACCCTTGAAGAGCGAATAGCAGACATGGATCGCCACGGAGTGGACATGCAGTTACTAACCGTCTATGGTGACTTCAACAAATACAACCGGGACCTTGAACACACAAAGAACGTTGTCAGGCAATGTAATGACGAGATAGCGTCAATGGTGGATGATTACCCAGACCGATTCATAGGCATGGGAATAACCCCAATGCAGGACGCCACAGCGTCAGTAGATGAGTTGGAGCGAGCAGTAAACGACTTAGGACTAAAAGGCGTCACCATCAAAGACCATATCAACAGACACACACTGGACGAACCAATCTTCTACCCATTCTGGGAAGCAGCTGAAAGGTTAGGCGCAGTCGTTGAGTTCCATCAGGGAGATACAGTCGTAGCGCATCGAATCACCAAATACTTCCTCGAGAACACTGTGGGAAATCTCGTTGAGCGGACCCTCACCTTCGGTGCCTTAGTACAGGGAGGAATTCTTGACCGTTTCCCCAAGCTGAAGATCTGCCTGCTTCATGGTGGCGGCTATGTGGCGTTCGGGATAGCTCGGATGGATAAGGGGTGGGAGGCAGCGAGGCTGGATTATATGGCTGAGTACTCTGCTGGTGAGGACGCTGGTCAGATGATATCCAAGCCTCCAAGCAGCTACTTGGGCTCATTCTACTATGACTGCGCCACCTTCAGTGAACAAACCCTGCGTTTTCTGATAGACACCGTTGGGATAGATAGAGTCGTATTTGGGACTGATTACCCTTGCCCTATGGAGATAATGGATGCTGTCAACTGGGTAAATGGCTTGGAGAGCCTAACTGACAATGAGAAGGAGGCTATCTTATCCAAGAACCCTGCCCAGATACTGAGCCTATGATCAACAGTTTCTCTGGTCAGCATACTGTTACTTTGATGGCTTCAACCAGACACTATTGTACACATTCAAGGCAGTAGGAACAGCTATGGGGATTAGAGAAAACATCTTCTTAAGTTTGTTAAATTTACAAGAAATTTAATTGCATCTTTTCATGTAACAATGCGTTTGAATTACCCGCAGTATAACACATGATTATCAAGCTAAATAATTTGTTCTACTTGTCTTCATAGTAGATGAAAGATCCGTTTGTAGAGTTACAATAACCAGAAAGATGCTGTACGAAAGTTTCCAGTAAGCGTTAGGAAAACATTGGTGAAAAATGGTATAGTTAATAAAAAAGGGGCTAAAATCTATTAGACTGCCCGTAAACAGCGTAACCCTCTATGATATAAGTTGAACTTTTACGCATTTCGGACCATTTCTGGCTCGAATCAGTGTAAAACTGACTTTATCACCCCGCTGTATCTCCTCAGCGTTCGTGAGTTGGCTAATGTGGAAAAACACTTCTTCACCAGATTTTGTTTCAAC
>CAYTVK010000303.1:0-2704 GCA_964441725.1 uncultured Candidatus Bathyarchaeia archaeon
AACCAAGGACGGAGCAATGGGATTAGGATTACTGTACGCGAGACAGGCAATTGAAGCACATGGAGGCAGCATCACCATAAGCAGTGTTGAGGGAGAAGGCACCACGGTCACGGTGAAAATACCGTTGAGTCAGGCAACGTTACAATAGGTCTCAAGTTTTTTATCCCAAAGAGGATTCATATCAAGGGATTCAATTGAAGCTAGTTACATTCAAGGTTCATACAGAGCAACGAGTCGGAGCACTACTCGGAGACAAAGTAGTTGACCTAAACTCAGCCTACGCGCTGAAACTCAAAGAAAAGGGTGTGCTAAGTCCACGCAGGAAAGCAGACTCATTGATACCAAGCTGCATGGTTGGTTTCCTCGAAGGAGGAGAAGAATCCATTGAGGCAGCCGAAGAAGCCCTATCCTACGCCGAGAAACACCCAGACGCCGTTGGATTAGACGAGGAAAAGCTAGTAATGTGCCAGTGCACAGCCAAACTGCAGGCACCGGTACCTAGACCCGGCAAAGTCTACTGTGTTGCAGTCAACTATTATGACCACGCCACGGAGCGTATCAAGGACCCCGCGGAGCGTCAGAAGGAGATTGACCGCCTCAAGAACCTGAAGCTTGATGTACCCGATGTATTCCAGAAGCCCCCGAGCCTCGTAGTAGGGCCGAGAGACCCATTGATCAAGGTGAAAGCCACAGACAAGATGGACTACGAGTGCGAACTCGCGGTAGTCATCGGTAAGGAGGGAAAATACATCCCCAAGGAGAAAGCCTACGATTATATCGCGGGTTACACTATTCTCATTGATGTTAGTGCACGCGATCAGGGTTTCCCACAGGACGTTGACTTCAGGATATTCAAGGGAGACATCAACTGGACCAAGGGCAAGGGAATGGACAACGCAGGACCCATGGGGCCATGCATAGTCACAGCAGACGAGATACCTGATCCATATAATCCACCGCTTCGCCTCAAGACACGGGTAAACGGGAAGGAGCGTCAGAATAACACAGTAGAACACATGATCATCGGCATCCCTCGGATCATCGAGTACATGAGCAACGGCACCACATTGAAGCCGGGTGATGTTATCGCTACGGGCACTGTGGCTGGTGTGGCTCACAGTTGGGGGCCTGAAGGATTCCTGCAGATCGGTGACGTTCTTGAGTGCGAGATCCAGCCCATCGGTGTTTTGAAGCACAACATTATCGGGGATTAACCCCACCTTTTTTCCCATACTTTAAACTGGTATAGTTCATCTTTTCCTGTATGATGATCAAAATAACCATAGGGGAATACGTCTTCACGGCTAAACTGCATACGGATAAGGCACCTGATACATGTAGACTGTTAAGAGAGAAAATGCCCATCACGGGAAAAGCCATACAGGCGCGATGGAGCGGTGAAGCAGCGTGGCTCCAGATGGACCCATACAGCATAGAGGCACCTCAAGAGAACGCCACAAGCTACCCGGGACCCGGTCAGCTACTCTACTACCCTAGAGGTGTCAGTGAGAAGGAGATACTGATCCCTTATGGTTCAGCGTGTTTCGCGAGTAAATTCGGTTTATTGCCTGGCAACCACTTCGCTACGATTGTTGAGGGAAATGAGCTGCTTGAGGAGATGGGTGAGAAGGTTCTTTGGGATGGGGCTCAGGGGATCAGGATCGAGGTAGCTTGATGTGACCCAGCATCTCCCTGTTCCAGTCTAGGAAGCTGAGGAAACCGGCTTTTTTCTCTTCGAGAAATTTCGCACTGTTGAAAACTATAACCTCATGGTCTCCACGTTGTTCTAAGTTTGTGAGCTTGTAGAGAACCTCGTAGCCTAGAGGATTCAAGTCATACCTAGCTGTAAACTCCTCCAATGTGGGGGTTTTCTCTATTATGTACTCCAATGCATCTAGTGCGTCAAGCTCTAGTAACCCAGTCTCACAGTATTCCTCACCCACCACCTTGGACCAGACCTCACGATATAGACTCATGAAGCCGCTGCTTCTACTCTTTGCTTCATCTAGGGTTAGTTCTTTGATGAGAGTGACACCGGCGATCCTGTTCTCCCAATCATATGGCTTCCACTGAAGACTATGGCTGTAGTTGATGAGCCACTTCTCAAAGGGTGGATACTCGTCATTCGCTAAAAATAGGAGACAGCATAGGGATGGAATGGCTTTGCTTACCATCTGGTTTGCCACAAGGGGGTCTCCTCGGAGAGTCCATTGCCTCACAGTGATGTCCCCGAAGTAAATACAGTTGAGGTAGTTGTCTAGGGCTAGCTTGTATTTCTCCTCGGCAGTGAACACGTCTTTGGCGTCTAACAGTTTCTCAATCTTATCCTCTGGGTCGTAGAGTATCTTGGCGTATGATGCGTCCCATTTCTTAAGAAGCCCCCATTCCGCCTCGGCCTCCTTAATGTAGTTATGGAAGCTTACATCCATGTGGTGCTTTGTGCCCTGATGGTCTCCATGAGGAATAGGGCCCTTGCCTAATATCCACACTCGGTATGCTTCATCGGATAGGTATACGTTGAGGTCGATTTCAGATAGCTCATCAGCGTAGTCTCTGCTGAGACCACCGGTGAGAGTGACACCGATGACCTCAGGGTGTTTTGCTAGATCAACAGCGTACTCATCTGCGTTCTCTTGCATCTCCTCCAGTTGGTTCGCCTCAGGGAGTCGTCCATACGGTCTGTTCCTTCTATGCCTGATGCTGC
>CAYTVK010000304.1:0-2697 GCA_964441725.1 uncultured Candidatus Bathyarchaeia archaeon
GAGCCAGATCATTTAGGTTCAACGCATATTTATTCAATGAATTGTAGGTCTCTTCTGCAGTTTGTGAATTCACAGTTAATCCTTTCCGCAATTGCTTAATTGCCGTTCTTAAACCCTTTTCAGTGATCCCGCTACTCTCGAGCAATCTTGAAGCAATATCATTTAAAGTTATGATTCCTAACAATAAATGTTCGATAGAAATGAACTCATCCTTAAATTCAGAAGCAAGTTCTGATGCCTTCTGAAGGGCTTGGTTAGCACTAGATGAAAAATATTGTTGTCCACCAACAACCTTAGGAAAGGAATCAATTAGCTTATCAAGCCCCTTTGTTAATCTATCTAGGTTTACATTTAATTTTCTCAATAAATAGGGAACTACATTTTCATCAACCAGCAACATACCTTTCAATAAATGTGCGGGCTCAATTGATTGGTTTTGTTTAGCTGTGGCGATTTCCATGGCTTTTTGGATGACTTCCTGCGCCTTAATTGTGAAATTATTCAAATTCATTTTCTTTTCTCCTCCTCCGCGCATCAGCAGTAATCGGGTTTGTGAATTGCATTCATCCTACTCAACTACCATGAGCTTGGGTTCCGGGTTCCACTCCCACGGGAAAGGCGTAGGTCTATCCCTGGGATAATGATCTTTAATCATATCCCGTAACTCAACATCACCTAGGTTAAGTGGCGTGTCTTTAACCTGAGATAATGTTGCCCTGAACTTTGAGAGAAAAGCCACCAAGTTATCAGACTTTACCTCTACTTCATCTCTATCATCACGATAAATCGACGAGTCATTATCCCCTGATTCGCCCTTATGCCTAATGACTGTATAATTGACCTGAAAGAGATTTGATATTTCCTCCAAATCAGCGGGAGTCCACCACTTGAAGAAAGTGTGATAATATAGATTAGACATACTATAAACCTAAAAAAAGATAGTTCTTAAACCTTAACGTACGCTAGTCAACTAATTTAGCCACAGCAACGGTTCCCAACAAGACGCTATTATTCAAAAACGTTATGGTTCTCCTTCGGGTAAGGAATAACCGTTTTTATATAAACATTGAGACTGAAAGTAACACTAATCAACAACTTGAGCTGTACGTTATATAAATAAATTAGGAAGATTTATTCCCCGCAGTATCTCTCTAAGCTGGACCGTAGTCCCTGTTTTTAATAACCAGCACAGGCACTGCAGAGTCGTCTACTACTTGTTTTGCAACGCTCCCCAGTACCCAGCTCAGGATGCCACCGTGTCCCCGGTGGCCTATGACTATGAGGTCGGCGCCCTGAGCTGCCTCTGTAATTACTGTGGCGGGCTTGCCGTCGATGACGTCGCCTGTGACCTTGAGGCCTGGGTGGGTTTTAGCTAGTTTCGCGATCTGTTCTTTCTGTATCTTTTCGAGGCTCTTATGGAGGTCTTCTTGGTATTGTGGCATGTAGATTGATGCTCTCGATGACTCGAATGTGGGGATTGGCGGCAGCTCGGCTGCGCTCACAATATGTAGCTCGGCTTTGTATTTTTTTGATATGTGCGCTGCGTAGTCGAGTGCATGAAGACTGCTTTCGCTGCCGTCTAATGCAATTAGTATCTTTTTAAACATGGAGTATAGTTGGGTTGGGTGGTATTTACAGATTAGCCCCCCTTTTTTTGGGTGGTTTGAGCTGGGTGGCATGGGTTTTATCTCTGGATCATGTTTTCTTCTTGGTATTGATTTTGATGTGGATTTGGTTGCTGTGGGTTTTATTGGCTGAGAAGGTGTAATAACTACCTGTTTAGCTAATTCCTGATACAAAAACTTGGAAAAAACAACCCTAAAAAACCCCTCTCTATTATAATACACCCCATACGGACGGACGGACAGAAAACCGCACAAACAGATACCCAAACAGGCACATGTAGGCTAGAGTAATGCACTGGCTTCATCTTCCTAGCCAACCCCCAAGTACCCCGCCGGCTGTAATGCAACGCCATATCCGACTTCTCCCAGCTAAAGAAATCCACCAAATCCATAACCCCAAACCCATAATCAGACACAAGCTGCGAAGCCCTCCAACCCCGCGTCACGCCGTCAATCCCTGCAGCGTCTTCAACCCCTCTATGCGCTTAGCCCGAGCATGAACAGCGCTACGCCCAAGCCCTACGAGATTAGCAACCTCACGGTAACTCAAACCCCGCTCCCGTAAAACAGCTATAGCTACATCAACGTCATCCCATGCTTTCCAGATATCATGCTCCAATTCTGAAAAACTAGTGATCCCTATTCACCCAAAATACATTAAGATATCAAATCCTAAGAAACACGTACGCTTCAACGGGAAAAGAATTAAACTGGCTCTGTGCCGGGTTTTTTCAAATCAGACCATTTATCAGATACACTGCTTATATCCTCCGATTCCTCACTTCCTGTTTCAGGTAGTGGTGTTCTATGAATACCTAGGTGGACTCGTAACAACTCACGTGCAGCTTTTTTTGTTTCAGCTTGACCTGTCCATCCACACTGAGTACACTCTGCTTCCCATTTATCGCCTATCTTTCTTACCATAACCTATCATATTTTTTCGTTATATATAAACCGAGAATTTGGTTTGACTGCTGCTCGCGCGCTATATAAATATCGTCCGGACTCAACAACCCTTACTATAAAAAAGGGACGTTCTCCGAAAAAACCGCTTAATTTTAAACAGAAAAAG
>CAYTVK010000305.1:0-2683 GCA_964441725.1 uncultured Candidatus Bathyarchaeia archaeon
AAACTCCATGAAGAAGCTAAAAACCGTAATGCACTTCGTCTAAGAAATTAAACCAAGCAAATATATGCCATGTGATTGTGTAAAATAGACAAGCTTGTATGGGATGAATTGCAGAGGCAGCTCGACGAGAAGGGTTGAAAGTAAGAAAAGGTGTGGTTCAGGACGCGTCATTCATCTCCGCTGATCCGGGGCACGCTAGGGCGGATAAGCCGCGTGGGGAGGAGGTCCTGACTAGGCGTTCAAAGGATGGCTCTTGGAGCGTGAAGGGTGGTAAGTCGTACTTCGGGTATAAGCTGCATATGAAGATGGATCTGAATCATGGGTTAATCAGGGAGTTGGAGGCGTCTACTGCTTCGGTGCATGATAGCAGGGTGGATCTCTCGGAGCCTGGTGAGGTGGTTTACCGGGACTATGGGGTACCAGGGTGCTGTGCCTCGTGGCTGGGATGGGACGATGAGGCGTGGAGCCAGAGGTCACCCGCTAGGGATCTGGGACCAGCTCAGGAATCGGAGGATAAGCAGGAAACGGTGTCCGGGTGAGCGGCCGTTTGCGGTGATTAAACGGGTGTTTGGTATGGGGTATGTTCTTGTTATGACTTTGGAGCGGGTAAGAGTGAAGATGGTGTTTTGTTGTTTCTGTTTTAACCTGGTTCAGTTGGGTAGGTTGTAGTGGATGCATTGGGTCTGGTGGTGGAGACGGTGAAAACGGGTGTGGTTAAGGGTGTAATTGATGGTTGCTGGGAGAGTGGGAGGGTGGTTAAGCAGGGCGAGTTGGTTGATTTGATGCTGTTTCTACTTTAAACGTGTGCAAAATGACGTTAGCTGAAAGAAAACAAAGAAAATCAAAATCCTCTCTTACCTTCTTATACTAGGAGGATTTCTGATGCTTATTGGAGCCTTTATCGGGTTAGCATACTCAAAAAAGGAAGAACACAAAGTTATCAAAATATTTCAAAAACACGCATTCACTCTTTCAGATCGTTTTATTCAACCTTTTAGAATGCATCAGAATGGAGAAATAAATATTCAATTAGATGCCAAAGTTACAAATGACTTGGAGAAACAGGTTCCAACGTTTAGAACGCATTTGACTTCCCTCTACGCCAATATTGACATGGATTATTCATATGGACCAAGGTATCTAGAATTTAGTCAACTCGGTACATTAAATAAGACACTTGATTTGAAGATAGGAGAATATAATCTGATTTTTGAAAAAACTGGCGACTCGGAGATTCAGGTAGAGTATAGTGTTAGTTTGATTTATCATGACTATCCTTATTCAAAATATGTTGATTGGGCTCTTGCTTTCGTTGACATTGGGGTCTCAATGCTTCTAGTTGGTTAACACTATATTTAGGTTCGTGTTCCTAAAGAATAAAAAAAATTAAGCGAGGGGATTTTGTTCTATGATCATTTTTGTACATAGATCGTCTCGAATTTAGAGTCTATTTTTTTCCATCCCTCATACAGATATGCATATATGTTATAGAAACCAATCTCTCTAGGCGCAATCTCAACAGTATAACGAGATTCCTCACCAATTGTTAAGTTTTTTAACGCTACTTTGACTAAATCTTCAGACCTTCCGGATGGAGTATCTACCCAGAACTGTAAACTAAGTTGATCTGATTCTATAAGACTCTTAATTGTCGCTTCAGCAACAATATTGGTTCCAATTGAGATTATTGGTGTTGAAAGCACCAGCAGTCCTAAGAGTTCTGCTTTTTCATCACCTATCCGAATATTCGTTCTACCAGATTCCCACCACCAGTAGTTTCCATCCTCGTATCCATGACCTTTGATAGTAACATACACATCAGCGGGATTCACTATGTTAATTTGAAAAACAAGTTCAATTGATTTGTTTGGCGACAGTTCTTCGATGAATTGACCTGCTCCGAACCACCAAGCTCCATAAATCGATAAGTTACTTGTATCAAGGGAGTGTAGTTTTATATCTAGGTTTTTTAGGGAGTCTTGTCCTATGTTTTTTAGTTTTAATTTTAACCAGTTTGTTCCCTTCTCCATTACTCTTGGAGTCAATATATATTCAAAGGGATGTTTTTCCCTAGCATAATTTAGTGTCATTTTATCCTTAGATACTAGTAGCTTCGTATCAATTTAAACATTTGATATTTGGTGGATGTACATCAAGTATATTTTTGAGAAAGTTTTCCATAAACTTCAATTAAATATCTTAATTAACTATGATTTGAATCAACTCCTGAGAGATTTACATGAATGAATCGAATAGGCAGGATGAGATAATAATCACCGTTAAGGACATTATGACTAAAGACATTATCAGTGTTTTACCTGAGACAAGCGTTGTTGAAGCTTCAAAAATAATGACTTCGAGATATCTCTTCTCTTTTGGTTAAAAATGTAGATGATTACTGTGGGGTACTTACTGATCGTGATGTGATGAGGAGAGTGGTTGCGACAGGTTTGAATCCAAATACCACGATGGTTCGGGAGATTATAAGTTCTCCTTTGATCACTATAAGTGAAGATGCCGGTATACAGGAGGCGGCTGAGAGGATGCGTGATGGTAAGATACGTAGGTTAATTGTGAAAAATGAGGTTGAGGTAGTGGGTATTATCTGAGTCGGATATTGCGAGAATAGAGCCTGAGCTTCACTTGCTGATTCGGGAACACAGTAGACTAGAGTTGCCTTCTT
>CAYTVK010000306.1:0-2680 GCA_964441725.1 uncultured Candidatus Bathyarchaeia archaeon
GTCTTCTCTCGCAAGGGCATCAGCCATACTGATTCCCATGAAGTTGACTCCACTCTGCAGGATGGGGTCAACGTTGGGCTCCATTGGGTCTATGAATGGTGGCACATAGAACCTTGGGCCAGTCTTTCCCATCTGGTGAATGTCGTAGACTATCTGCGGGTGCCAAACATTGTGTATTTTCTTTACGACCATCTGGGTTTCTTTGAGGGTAAACATGTACCAATCCCGGTTGTTGTCATGTCCGGCGTATTTATGATACACAAACGGTGGGCTACTTCCTTCATACTTGGTGCCGAGGTATTTCTCATACCAGTCAAACACAGCCCTGTTACCATCAGGATTCAGCGATGGAACAAACAAGAGGACGACATTATCCAGAATCTCCTTCACATCTTCACCTTCATCAGTTGCCAGTCTGTGAACCAGCTCCATACTCATCTGGCTTCCACCAACCTCGGTGCTGTGGATACTGCAGGTAATGAGGACAACTGTCTTACCTTTCTCGATGAAGTTCGTCGCCTCTTCGTCTCCGAGTTCTACTGGGTTACATAGCCCTTGCTGGGTTTCTCTGATTTCATCAAGCCTAGAAAGATTCTCTGGGCTCGAAATGATCGCAAGAATGAATGGGTTTCCCTCAGTCGTCTCGCCGAGGTTCTCAACAATAACACGAGGCGAGGTCTTGCTCACCTTGTTGAAATACTCAACAATCTGAGGCCAATCAGCTAATTTCTTATCAGTCCCGACGAGAAAACCGAGTTGATCCTTCGGGGAAATAACCTTACTTTTTGCCATACTTGTAATGAGACTCACCTGATAGTTAAGGTCAACGAATAAACCTAAGAACCACAAAGATACATGCTAACTAATGGACGAAGAAAACCGGGATATCGATCCAGTTGATATTCCAGAAAACGAAGAGCCCCTGGTTCCGCCAAAGACCCCTAGAGAGCCAACCAATAACGATTTTATGGCTGGGGCACTACTTGCAAACGGTATAATCTGGTTGTGGATGCAGTCTCTTAATCTCTTCAACTGGTACACAAGCAGAATATCTCCCGCCATCTTAGTGGACTTCACGTATGTTACATTCATCGTCGCAGGCTTTATCTCCTCCCAGCAGGTAGCCAAGAGAAGCGAAAGAAATCAGTTAATCGTAGCTCTTCGTTCAGCTCTCTATTCATGGGCTGGTTCTCTATTCATGATGCTTACAATGCCGGGGGGGCTGTCTATTAAGTTTGCTTTGATAATTCTGGTATGTTTACTGGCTGGGGCGGTGTTAGGTAGCTATATGCTAATCAAGTCTAGGATAAGTGCACGCCGCGCTTTAATTAAGGCAAGTTCTTAAATCCACCTCACATGAAAATACTACTGTCTCGTGAAAACCATGTTTTGGGATGAGGAAGTAAAGCCTGAGGAAACAGAAGAGATCATAGAATGGATGGCTCTTGAGTTATACAAATACGGGATGGAGACCGCGGCAATTATGTTTCTTGAGAGCCTCAAACCCATCAGTAGATATGGTTCAAGCATGGGGCAGATGTTCTTAGGACCATTATTGCCTTTTTTCGGTGATAATATAATGATGAAGGGTGAAAAAGCCTTCAAAGTGTTTGAGGAAGATGCAAACGTCGAGAAGCTCATACAGAGACTTGAAGACCTCGCAACTAACGGTCTTGATGAAGAGCATCAACTTAAAGATGGCTCCATAAATCCGGAGAAGGATGAGGCGCTAAAAGAGGAAAAAAAAGGTTGGCGGAGATATCTTCCATTTTAGACGCATGTTGATAACATTCAATTCATTACATCTAATTCATGTGGTAACAAATTAATCTCAGTAACTGAGAGTTTTAATAAAAAACTGTTTATAGATACAAATTTAATGTAGATTCATGCTTTTTTGATTTCAAATCATAAAAAACTGCATGCTACAATTAAAAAATGTCATAAAACTGGTAATTGTTGAAAAAAGTATTATATATACTGAGCAATGATAGTGAATTAAGTCTATCCTTCACCGTAAGTAGCCCGTATATTCAAATTGAATATTATGGGTTTCTACGGTGAGTAGGCTA
Source organism: uncultured Candidatus Bathyarchaeia archaeon (assembly GCA_964441725.1). Lineage (GTDB taxonomy): Archaea > Thermoproteota > Bathyarchaeia > TCS64 > TCS64 > RBG-16-57-9. The sequence goes on from CAYTVK010000306.1 coordinate 2,073, forward strand.
AAAAAAAACGGAAGGAAAAACAATGGCAATTATAGTTGCAGGACGATTAATGACTTTCATTTTAATGGCAGTTTTTTTCGTCCTCATGTACTATTTCATGTCGATAAACAAGAAAGAACAGTATACTATCAGAGCTATGCCCGCCATGCAAGCTATACCTGAAGCCGTAGGAAGAGCTGCCGAGATGGGGCGTCCTGTATTTTGGACACCCGGTATTTCCGGTGCGTTGAATGACTCAACTCAAGGACCACAAATCCTTGCAGCAATCAGCGTTCTCGAGTACTTAACTGAGGAATGTGTAAAGGCAGGTGTACATATTCAAGCAATTGTACCTTTACCTGATGCACTTCCACTCATTGAGGAGACTATGAGAACCGCATACTTACGTGAAGGTAAGCCAGAAGAGTTCAACTCTGATCAGATAACGTTCATCTCAGAGCAATCACCGTATCTCAGTGCTGTTTTAGGCTACTTCCAGCGAGATAAGCCAGCCTCTAACGTCCTTGTCGGTGGGTTCTACTACGAGTCAGTTGTTATCGGTGAAGCAGGTAACGCTATTGGAGCGATGCAGATTGGTGGTACAAATAACGTCCATCAGATGCCGTTCC
>CAYTVK010000307.1:0-2634 GCA_964441725.1 uncultured Candidatus Bathyarchaeia archaeon
GAAATGGAAACAAGAAAACCCAGATTGGGATTCCTCAGATTCAATGAAATACCTAGAATCAAAAGTCAGTGAGAACACCTACAGGAACTACAAATCCCTCCTACCCTTATTCTGCCACTGGGAAAACACCACACCAGAAAAAATGATAACCCAAAGAGAAAAACAATATCGAAGCACCGATCGAAAGGAACGATATTACTACGAGGATAAACTAATCGAGTTCCAACAATTCCTAGTAGACAGCCACTACAAACCCAAATCAATAAAAACAATACTATCAAGAGTATCAGGCTTCTTCGCAAACCATAGACTAGACCTAAACATGGATCCAAGCTTCTGGAGAAAAGCAGACAAACAATCCTCAGAACTAGTGCAATCACAGGAAGTAACAAGAAGATACCCAGACAATGATGAAGTAAAACTCATCCTAGAACTAGCAAACAACACAGAGTCATTAGCTATTCTATTAGGATATCAAGCTGGGTTACTGCCTTCAGATATCGTGTCTCTTACATGGGATAGATTAAACATCGACTTCGAGACAGAAGAACGTAAATTTATTCACGTTGATAATGTTCGAGAGAAAACTAAGGCTCTACATGTATTCATATTAAACCCAGGTCTACTTCACTTCCTACGTAATCAATGGATTGAACAAGACAAACCAGAATCCGGATGGGTGTTCCAAGGATACAAGGATACTCCTATGAGCACTAGAAACCTGAATAACTTCTTCAAAAACCATGCAGATAAAGCACTAGGTGAAGCTAGAGGATCTCAACTCGTCTTTAAAGACCTTAGAGACTCGTATAATGAGGCTATCTTAGACAGTAATGTTAATGAAGAAATCAAGGATACGTTGATGGGCCACCTCAGAGAGAGTGCCAAGTCTAGTTATTCTCTTTCAATTGCCTCAGTAGTCAGAATCTACCAAGAAGAGATTTACCCCAAACTAGCGATAAACGGATGGAGACTAAAGCAGAAGGCTTCTGAAGTTGATGAACTAAGGAGACAAATAGAAGCATTTAGGAGTGCTTTAACTCAAATCGAGTCAGAGAACGCATCATACAAGACTAGGATAGATAATCTACAGATACAGGTATCTAAACTAGTTGAAGTTGAGGCTCAGAGAGAAGAACAGTTTGAGAGGCTTAACAAGTATATCTATGAATCAATATTGGAGTCTGATGATCCTGATTTAGAAGCTGTTAAAGTAATAGCTAAGCTACCAGAAGACATTGACTTTATCCTAATTCCCAAGAAAAAGAAAATAGACTAGACATATTTATCGAGGGGTAGAAGCATCTACCCCAATCTCCTGGTTTACAGCATGGTACGCGAAGCGCGAGGCAATGTTTTTGGATTCTAGTTATTCTGCCTCTAGGTATATGTTTAACCCATCTTTGCTTAAGGTCCATCTTTTCCTGTTAAGTTTTGAGAGTTCTCTGAGTTTTCTTATTGATATGCTTGGGATATAATACGTCCCGCTGGATGTTTTTCTTATCTTAAGCCTCATACTACCCACATAAACCACCTAATGGTTACTAGTTTTTATGCCCCAAACATATAGAACTATCTACTAAATTACTTTTCGCTAAAGGCAGGGTACTATAGAGTTTGCCCTTAATTTTCCAGAATATTAAGCTCTTAAAATTGAAAAGTATGTGAGATTGTTTACTTTGTCTTTTAGGAGCCCTCGTCGCCGTCGCGCGAACAAGTTCGCTGATGCGACGGCTCCTCAGTCTCTATACAACAATGAGTAATACTTGAGAGCCCGCTCCTTCGGACGCGGGCTATTTTGTCTTTGTTGTTTGATGCTCCGGTCTCCTAGTCTCTACCATCAATGAGCAAATTCTATCTTATTCCTCTGGCCTTATTTTACATTTATCACTTTGAATGCGCGTTTACTGTTGTCTCTTTTTCCTTCATACATATTGTTATTACAAGTTTGACAGATTTTTTTTTGGATAACTGATGTTAACCAGTTTCAAACGATATTTAGTTGCAAAGATACATCGTATGTTTCTATGGAATGAAGAAGATGACGAGTACATGGGATACGAAGAACAGGGCGTATCTTATAATGATTGGAAACAATCACACACAAGTAAGGTTAATCCTCACAGTCTTTTCGATTATCAAGAAATAGAAATCGAAAACTAATTAAGAGCGCAAGAATAAAAAAAATACTTAAAGATTAAAACATTTAGTTCAGAAAGCGTGTCTTATTTTGTTTGTAATTCAGTCCATGACTCTATTTCATGAGATTGGTCCAGAACCGTTTCATGTACATGACTCTTTCTGTATAAGGTGACTTTCTTTTCTTCGGGAAGTGCTCTTTCACATCCCCAGCATATTGGTAATGTGCAGTTTACCACCTTCTCCCTAATAGTCCTACCTTCACGTCCCCAATACGTCTCCTCCATGGAACTCTCAAAGATATTGCCATAGCTATATTCTCCGTGAACATCGTGACAGCACGGGAGTATCATTCCATCCCACGTCACCACGATTTTTCTAACACTTGGACACGGAGCAGGTGGCTTTGGACGGGTTTCTGATACTCTTATCCATTTTTCAGAGGGTTTTATATTTTCTTTATCAATATTTGTTTTTCCTCCCCATCCATCAAGA
>CAYTVK010000308.1:0-2630 GCA_964441725.1 uncultured Candidatus Bathyarchaeia archaeon
TCATTTTACCACACCATTGGGACGTAGCCTTGTTTGATGTGCTCGCTGATGATGCCGCCCACGTACTCAACTTTCACACCCATGCTGTCTATCTTCTCGCTGATACCGTCACGGTCGCTTATCGCCTTGCATGCAAAGCTCTCACCCATGCCCGCTACCTCAATGGCGGCATTCGCAACGTCAAGATCGTTGTATATGAGTTGCTCGCTCGGCCCAAAGTAAACTACCTTTACCTCGTCCAACCATTGATGTTTGATGGCGTTCTTGGCGTACATCAATCCAGTTAGTGCCTTGGGTTTATCCCCTGTAGCGATGATGACTAAAAGTTTTGAACTCAAATTGGTTTCAAAGAGACAAATAGACGGGTGGATAAAAACCTGCTAGGTGATTGATCTAATGTTCTCCGCTATCTGAACCTGTAGAGAAAATAATCTATGTAAATAGGATAATTAGTTTTATTTAATTTAATAGATAGGTTGAATTTCCCCCAGCATTACAATAGGAATATGAAATAAAATAGATTATCTCATTTTCTTGATTCTAACTCAGGTTTAAATTTAATGTAGTTTTGCTTAGGGTGGAACAAAATGATACATAGTCTGTTTGTGGATCTTGTTATAAGAGTTATTCTTATTATAGCTCTAACAGATACGATTATCTTCTATATACTCATGAAAAAACCACAAGTATTAACACCGTTGTTTATTGTAGAAATTATCATTATAACAATAGTACCCTTGGTTATCAGCCTCTGGTTTGATTTGATATATCTCCCTGCGCGAAGTTAATACCACTTTAAGTGCTCATATAATAATTGCATATGTTTCTTACTTCTGTATGCGCGTAAAAAGGTGGATTAGATCTTATTCATCTCGTGTAGAAGCTCAATGAATCCAGCGAGTGCGACTGTTGTCTGTGCGATAGCAACATACTTGTTCTTAGCCAGATCTTTCACAGTCTTGATGTTGAAGGCTGCAAGCAGTAGCTCAGCGTCTCCAGTACTAATCCCGTTTATCGCGTGAACCGGTTTGTCAACGAGCTCAATAAAATCTTTTGACTGAAACTCTTTATCGAGTATCTGCCCAGTGCACTCTGCGAAGCTTGTTGCCGCCTGCGCAAGTCTAACATATTTATTGGTCGCGAAATCAGCGACTGATTTGATGTTGAACGCTTTTTTCAGCTTCTCTGCATCTGCCTTACTTACTCCACTAATCGCATCCACGGGGGCATTGATAAGCTCAAGTAGGTCCAGTTTCTCATAGGCTTTGTCATAGAATTTAACGATAAACCCAGGTTTATCTGGCATATAAATCACCACACATCTCCCTTTACCAACTTTTCATGTATTTCTTACACTTAGTGCTTTATATTACTAATTCTACGCATACGCAGTCTCATGTAACAAGCATATTCATGGGATACGGGAGCTTGAGTTCTCCATTTCCTGAACCTGCATCGAAATAACTATAAAAACCTAAAAATTTGTATCATTAAAATATAATAGAAAGTTAGACTTAATTATTAGCCATGAGAAGAAGAAATCAGGTTATCATAGTAATAGCTTTAGTTGCTGTTGGTGCCTGTGTTTTATATTACTATTTAAACTCAGACGTTGATGAAGCAAAAAAAAGTAGCACGTCAATATTATGACGGTCTAATGACCTTGATACAGCTTCAAATCTATACCATCCCAAGTTCCTACAACTATCAAGTATTGAAGACACAAATTCTTTCTTGGTTTCTATTGATTCAAAACTTTGTGAAATAACCGAAATAAAATTAGTTAACCAGAATGTCAAATCACTTACTGGAACATCAGGAACCAGTGTTAGAGTCGATCTCGTGTTTCAAGTAACCAGAACAAAATATGACTCAATGGAAACAATCACATTATTGAAAGAGAACAATTCTCCCTTTCTGATATATGGTTATAACATCAATTCAAATGGATTAATTCAATAACTGTTTAGTATCCTGCCTAAAGTGAAATGGTTTCACTTTTTTCTGGACCAAGAGATTTTAGATATGGGTATAAGAATTACTCCACAAATAATCCTACAGGAAAATAAAAACAAGGGTAACAACCATTTACGTGATCTTTGCACCATTTCCTATAGGTTTGTCCGTTGTAAGTAATACGCATTTATCATCTATCTCAGCCGCTAGGAGCATCCCATAGCTCATCTCGCCGAATATCTTGGCTGGCTTCAGGTTAGTAATCACCGGGATAACCTTCCCCACAAGCTCCTCAGCCCCATAATAGTCAACTAGGCTACTCAGTATCTGGCGGAGTTCCTCTTCCCCACAGTCAACTTTGAGCCTGTAGAGCTTATCCGAGCCCTCAACCTTCTCACATAACTTGATAGTGCCTATCCTGATGTCCAGTTTCTTGAAGTCCTTGTATGAAACCTCTTCACTCATTTCGGTTACACTCCCATCCAATGAGTCATGGCTTTTAAGATTAATCAAGAACATTCCTTGAGACAATTTATATTCAAACGACGATAACTCCACATTGAACAGAAATGAGGTACAGGGTTCATAGATTCGACATAAAGATGAGCCAAGGCCAGCGTGAGCTTGAAAGCTTCCTGAACAGCCTGGAAGGAGAATTGGTACCCATCCTACCC
>CAYTVK010000309.1:0-2618 GCA_964441725.1 uncultured Candidatus Bathyarchaeia archaeon
TATGAAAAAGTATCGAATATTATCATTTTAAAATTTAAATGATCAAGACCTATTCGAGCTAGAGAAGCACAGAATCAGTAACTTCATTTAGTATGATTGATGAGAGGCATCTAAGTTCAATTAATCCCTGTCTTAGAAAATGAAAGGCTTACAATTGGGTTTTATGACTAAGTAAAACCTGAGAATATCATAGAATTTACCTGGTATTATTAATAATTAGCCTCTAGAGTGCGGTAGCCCGAGTGGATACCAGGCACTACTATCCGCTTTATTAATTGGTACCAATTTATTTGATCTCTTGGCTGGGTCTTGTGATGCTTGTTTGTATGGTTTGGTTTGGCCAGATCTTTGTGCCTTCAGGTATTATGATTAGGTCTTCGATCTTTACGTTGTCGGCGATTACTGCGTTATTGATCTTTACGTTGTCCCCGATTCGGCAGTTGGCTCCTATTATTGAGTCAGTTATCACTGTGTTACTGCCAATGACGGTGTTTTCCCATATGATGCTGTCCTGTATCTTGCTGCCTTCCCCGATGATGGATTCGGGGCTGATTGAGCTGGCGTGCTTGCTTGTTTGAAGCAGTTTGTTTGCCCTGAGGTAGTCTCGGGGGACCCCGATGTCGATCCAGTCCTCATAGTATTTGTAGGCGTTGAGTTTGCTATTTGACGCGTATTTGGGGAAGGTTTCACGTTCGATGGATACTTTTCTACCCGATGGGATAGTGTCCAGTATCTCTGGGTTCAATGCGTAGCAGCCTGCGTTTATCCAGTTGCTCGGTGCCTGTTCTCTTGTTGGTTTCTCTATGAATTCCTTTATGGTGTTGTTTTCTAGGCGGGCTACTCCATATCTTGATGGGTCTTCGACTCGTGTTAGGGTTAGGGTGGCTGCTGCTCCGCTCTCAACGTGGTTCTCCATGAGTTCATGGTAGTCTATGAAGCTGAGTATGTCCCCGTTAAGCACCAGGAATGGCTCATCTTTGAGGTGCTTCTCCGCTAGCTTCACTGGGCCTCCTGTGCCGAGAGACGTGTCTTCAAGGTTATAGATGAGGCTGACGCCATATTTCTCTTCGCCGAGATATTCTTGGATCTTCTCCGCGTGGTTGTTGACAGCCAGTATCACCTCATCGCACCCTGCCTCTGCGAGGTTCTCCAGCAGGTAATCTATTATCGGCTTGTTTTGTATGGGGAACAGGCACTTGGGTCTGGTTATGCTGAGGGGGCGTAGCCTGGTTGCGAGGCCTCCGATTAGAAGTAATGCCTTCAATTCATTCTTACTAATCTCTATATCGAACTTACATGTATAATATTGTTGACCTGAGATTAACCTGATATTGATGCAAATATTAATGACTCAATAGATTCGGTACCTGTTTTTCCATACTTCAACCGGGTATTCCTGTAATAGGGCCTGTATGTTTTGCGTATTAGCCTCCAGTGGGTCCATTTCGTTGTTCAGCCACCACAGGATGTTATCGGGTTGATGACGTGTTCGTTATGTTTAATCTCCCTTTTTTAGTTTGTTTGTTGGGTTTGGGTGGGCGGTGGTTTGTCCGTCCGTACCTTATGGTTATAATGTAATTAAGAGGGGGTTGTTTTTGGGGTTACGCCATGTTTTCCATGAGGTATGGGTTGCTGTTTCTGAGTTTTTGGGCTCTTTGGCCTATGGATGATTTTCCTCTGCTTGTTCGTAAGGCTATATCTCTGTAGCTCTCTGGGTTTGGGAGGGTTCTGGCTGTACTCGTTGAGCCTTTAGAACTAGTTACTTTATTATACTTTACTTCAGGACATGTATCAGTATGAAGCGGTTTATAAGTGGAGAGATGATTGCTTATTTTTTCATAGGTTTTATTCTAGGTAAATTAATCGGCGCTACAGTTTCAACGATGCCCTTCTTTGATTTACTCTTTGACCCCGGCGTCTCTGATATTTTCTACTCTGAGCTTATGAATAATATTTTAGCATTTAACGGGTATCACTACGCACTCGCGATTATCGGAGGCTTAACACTAACCATATGGAAGAGTAATAACCTCTTCGAGTAAAACACGATTTGAATAAACGTCATTTTCTCTATAATAGAAATAAGGAGAAAACATCAGAATTTATTACGCCATCCTAATAATCGACTCGGAGAATCTCCGCCCTAAAATTGCTATTTACCTATCTAAAGTTTGAAAATGAGAAAATGTGGGGTTCTCAGTCTTTTGAGTTACCATCTGACGAAGAATTGAGTAAAATAGCTGCTGAAAGGGCGGATAGTAATATCGATGTCGTGGAAAATGTTTATAGATCTGATTGGGGGCAGACTCCGAAAGAGGTAGGAATTGCTGTTTTGTTAGTGGTAATCGTATTATTTATCTTGATTCAAAAGATTAGAAGCTAGGTGGATAACATGCTACAGTCTCATGTAACTTGTATATTGAATTTCTGTATAATAACCCGTGATTATTAACAAGACATCCCAAGGATAATATAGAATAGGACAGTGAAAACTTACATGACTGCATGTGTGTGAGAAAATTTCTGTCTGGTTGGTGAGGCGGTCGGTCGGTCGGGCCTTTATGTTAATATATAATTAAGAGGGGTGGTTTATGCCATGTTTTCCATTAGGTAATAGT
>CAYTVK010000310.1:0-2595 GCA_964441725.1 uncultured Candidatus Bathyarchaeia archaeon
AGAAGTGTTTGATCTCGTTGTCTCTGGATTCGTTTAGTCCTTTTAGGAAGCTGTCTGTGAGGGCGTCGCTGTTTTTGCCTCTTCGTGGGCTACCGTGGAGTACCGTTACCTTCATTGGGTGATGTTTGTTCTCTGTGTGTATATTTTCTACCATTAATCCTTCTTGGATTTGAAGCATCCAACATTACCCAGTATATCTATTCCGAAGAGATGGATTCAATGGCTTTTTATCGGGTAACCACGGATATTTTGTAACGGAGAATGAGGTTTATTATTTGAAGTCGTATGATTTTGAGTACTGGGACAGTCTGGATTCACGATATGTCACCCTAACTATTGAGGCCGAGTCAGAGATGGAGGCAATCAAAGAGTTCAGGAGCAGGCAGCCTCACAAGAAATATCGTTTACTCGACCCACTGGATGACTGATTAACGGATTGCTTCCTCGGTCAATGTTTAAATAATACTGCAGAGGGATAGTTGGTGATTTAGAAAATGGCGACATGTATCTCATGTGGAAGAAAGATCACACCAGAGGAGAAAGCCGTAAAGTTCCTCTGCCCCAACTGCGGCGCTGTAACCCTCTGGCGATGTGAGAAATGCAGGCTTTTTGGCCGACAATACAAGTGCCCAGCCTGCGGACACACAGGACCTTAGTTCTCCTCAAGATTATCCAATTGATTAATTCTAACAGTATTGTATAGCTCTCAGCCAATAGTATTTGAAGAGTCTCATACACCAGTCTCTGAACATTTCATCATCACCGTAGAGGTATGTGTTTCTGTCTACATGATCACCTAGGGGTAATCCGAGGAAGGCAAAGGAGTCTGAGACTACAACGGTTAACTTGACCTCATTCAAGCTCTTGAGTTCTGTGCTCTCCAGTACGAGTCTCGGAATTGAGTTTTTTTTCTCGTTTAATACATGCTCTGGGTAAACTACCTTGAACTCGGTGCCTTCCAGTATCTTCTCCTCAACATGGTCCATGAGGAACACCGGAAAATCATCTGACAGGTCATAATAGAAACCGAGACTACCGGTGGTTTTCTCGTTCAGTAGTTCGATTATCTGGTATGTAGGCGAGACCTGTACAGTGTCCTTGAGCATCCAGAGTGATGAGGATAAGGGGTCAGGTATGGGAGATACATCGTGTTCTCTGAGGTATTCGGCGTGTTTTGCGGTGAACTCCAATCCACCAAGCGAGTTCAGCACAAGGCTTCCAAGAGAGGATAACTGGTATTGGTCTGTATCATTCTTCTCGATGAGTTTAGCATCATGGAGCCTATTGATGTGACGCGCCAGCGAGGGTGAGCTTATGCCAAGATTGTTCTTGATCTCCGTAAAGGTATATGGATTCTTTTTAGTGGTCTCAAGGATCATGCGTCGATTATTGTTTGATAGCTCCCTGAGTAGCTTATCGAGGTTCATCAGATGTACATTGGGTTAATCACATATTTGTTACTAGGTTAACTGGTCCGCTAGCTCTTGTTTTTAAGCTGTACATAGTTTCTCAAATTATGGATAAACGAGTTTACCTAGGACTTGCTGTTATCGGGTTGATACTCCCTTACAGCCAATTCATACCATTCCTAATGGAGAATGGAGCCGCCATCACGCTAATCGTTCAAGAGATCACAGCGTATAGGTTAAGCGCATTCGCTTGGCTCGATGTATTGGTGACAGCAGTTGTTGTATTGGGGATAAGTTTAGAGGAAAAAGAGAAGCTAACCAACTGGGGGCTGCCTGTTGCTGCGACGCTTCTTATCGGGCCATCCTGTGGTTTACCTCTTTACCTGTACCTACGAGAATAACTGCATTGAACATGAACGTAATACTTCAATAGTAGCCGCCTCATTCTTTCCGCCATGGAGGCAAAGGCGATCACTGGGCGCTACATCGTCTTCTACTTTGTGGCTTTGGTTTTCTTCTACGAGCTATTCATGGTTCTCCCCAGCACATGGATCGAGGTTCTGACTGCTAGGATAAGCTCAGACGCCCTCAACCTTTTGGGGCTAACCTCGGATTATGGCATAAGATCAGGCTGGGTGTGGTTAACCCTCACGGGAGGAGCGAGAGATGTGCAGGTGTACATTATCAGGGAGTGCACCGCGTTCCATGTATGGGGCATACTCATGGGTTTGATTCTGCCCCTGCAGGTTACGGATTGGGGTAGGAAGCTGAAGGCAGTTGTCTTCGGCGGAGTATCGGTGTTCTTGATGAATATAACGAGGATAATGGTTACAGTCTACCTCACAGGCTATGATGTACCACCTTTCAGCTGGTTCTTCACGAACCCCACAGTCGAGACATACCACTACCCTGTGAGCTTCGCATACGGGGTAATCGGCATAGCCATTGTGATATCCCTGATTAACGCATACATTCTGCCTGAGCTCGGTGATTTTCTGGTTGAACTCCCAGACGCTGTGATATGTGCAGTACGTGGTTTACTAAACCAGAGCTGAGGGGGAGGAGGGTCACCAACTCCAGCCCATAACAGGCTCCTCCAGCCTAAACCAGCCCCAGAACTGCCCAGATCATGTCCCGAATAGTGACAGAAAGCGATAGGGTGACGGTCAAACGATGACAAAAACCC
>CAYTVK010000311.1:0-2540 GCA_964441725.1 uncultured Candidatus Bathyarchaeia archaeon
TATGAAAAACAGTTGTGGGTTTTGATTCTTACGGGTTACTGGTTGAGCTTCTTCTCTAGATTAGTATCCCGCTCAGCCAGCTTCTCGCAGTGCTCAAGTGCCTTATCATCTGGTGCACCAACAGAAGCAGGGCCATAATGGTTACCATGGGGATTACCCTGAATAATCATCCCGTGAACTAGCATAGATTCCAGCAATGAGAGGATAGTTGTCTCCGACCCCGTGTGGGTTCCACCGGCGCTGCAGAAGGCTCCGCCTACGAGGTGAGTTAATTTACCATGGTATTTTATTGACTCATCTATGAATTGCTTGATTTTGGCTGTTGGCTGCCCATAGTAGACTGGTGAGCCTAGTATTAGGGCCTGTACTTTGGGCAATTCATCCACAGATGCCTCGTCGACTCTTCTAAGCACAGCCTCCAAGCCGTTCTTCTCTACAGCCTTGGATACTGCGAAAGCCATCTCCTCCGTGTTTCCCGTCCTGGAGTCGTAGACTATTAAGACCTTCAAGAATCTCACTTCATGAGTTTTTTATCCGCGTCTTCCTCGGCGTATGCACCCATTATCTGTCCGTAATAGAGCTTGTGCATGTTGCTAGTTGAGTATACATCGTTCTCGATCTCGTTGGGTAGTACACCGGGCTTCAAGTCATCCGTGTAGACGATCTTACACTCGAAATGCATAGGACACTCCTTGATGTATGGAGCCTCAACCTTCCGGCCTTTTACCTCTGTGAAACCCATCTCCTTGAACTTATCCATGTCTTTCCCAGACTTGGTGCCACAGGTATCAAGGGCCGCCTCCATGCCTTCAGCTGGAAGACATACAGTGAAACTGTCGGCTTCCTCCATCAGCTTGAAGGTGTGCCTGCTATGCCTGACAGCTACCACGAATACTGGTCTGCTCCACATTGTACCAAGGAAGCCCCAGCCAATGGTCATGGTGTTTGGTTTATCCTTGCCTCCTGCGACGAGGAATATGCCGTCTTTTCTCATGAGTTTGTTTGTCTCAACTACGTATCTGAATGTATCAACTTCTTTCCGCATAGAATATCAGAGAAACAAGACAAGCAAACGGTATAATAGTTTTCCACTTAAGTGTCAAAGAATATAACACCCTTGAGTTACAGAATCGCCTTTTCTTTCAGATTTATTCAACAACTCGGCCATGAACACATCAACAGATACCATCATAAGACTCACACTAGCCCAGAAAATATGCCTAAAACTCATGGGAATAACTCCCACAGAGAAGAAAAAATACCCCGGATGGAGAGGCGAACTCCAGTTCTACGCCTTCAAATGCCCCATCCACGGAGTAGTAGAAGACTACCCCCACGGATACATGCAGACACTAAGATGCAGAAAATGCTCACAAACCCAAAACATGAATCTTTGATCAATATCATGGAGCAAAAACAGTCTTATACTCCAATTACGCTGAAACTCCCAGAACGAGCCAGCGAGTGGTAAAATGTCTTTCACAGAAAAAATCGATGTATTAGACCTATTAATAAACATCCTCAGAGAACACGAGGAAAAACTCGACAGCCTAGTTGAAAGACTAGAGATAGTAAGTCAGACTATTCAGAAAGATCCTACATTGAGAAGAAGCCTCCTCGAATACGAGATAGGCGATTCAGGGCAGGAGCTGGAACCCGGCGTCCAGAATATACTGGTTGTAGATGACGACACAAACCTCGCGAGCACATTCAAGCTGATATTACAGAGCGTCGGATTCCACGTGGACACGGCGGCCACTGGATTGCAGGCACTCTACAAGGTAAACAGAACGCTGTTCGACTTGGTGATACTTGACATGAATCTCCCCGATATGCTTGGAGACGAGGTGGCTGAGAAGATAAAGGAAACCAATGAGGATGTAAACATCATCATGATCACCGGCTACAGCAGCTTCAAAGATGGCCTCGAAAAAACGGGACTAGACATTAAAGAAGTACTAATGAAACCAATCCCACCAGAAGACCTAGTAAACATCACTAAGAAGACGCTGAAGAAGGAAAACTAGATTATATATCCACCTTCGACGCGTTCAAAGTCTTTAACCATCTCAAGGTTCAACTCAGGCTCTATTTCCTCAAAATCCTCATCACTGAGTTCAGCCCATGGACCAGTCAAGGCAGCCTCTACTGTTGGATGATTCTTACCGAAGTTATCCTGACATATCTTGTAGGTTAGTCGCCTTACCTGACGCTCATCGGTGTACCCGAATGTGTGCAGGTACTCGTGTACAAGTATCGCGAAAACATTGGATTTCTGCTTCAGGCTCGAAATGGAGCCTAACAGTCTACGATTAATAACGATATCGTTTGTGCCCAAAGGGTGAAACGCGCCAACCCTAATGGGCAAATTTCCTAGAAAAAGCATCAACCCTACTCTATGCAGCCCAAGAGAACGCTTCACAGCCCGTTTCACGAGGATAAATATATCCCCGTAATTCTGGGCCAAATCTAGGTCACTTGGTAGGGTCAGGAGTTCTCCTCCTATACTGCTTCTACTGATTTGACTTCTGGGATCTTCT
>CAYTVK010000312.1:0-2531 GCA_964441725.1 uncultured Candidatus Bathyarchaeia archaeon
TGGCATTAGCGCAATATTCTAGAAATATCCTAAACACCAGAGTTTTTTACTTTTAAATATGTGAACATTTTTTTACCGTGCACGCAATTATTATACTACGGGAAATTCAACCTACCTGTTACATGAGACTTGTTATTTTGGAAAGTCTTGTAGGTCGTTGTATTCCGCATAGAATATCAAAGATAATGGAGAGAAATAGGAGCATAACAGACTTCTATAAAGAAACCTCAGAAATTCAGGACATACCTATATCAAAACTATCTTTGATTGTGAACTACACGAATTCTATGTTATTACACTTTTTTGCCAGAGGCGCTTTCTATTTTATCTATCGTGGATATTAATTGAGTTATATCAAAAGGCTTTGTTATTAGCGCATCTGCCCCTGCTTCAGAGATATATTTTCGATCAATATCTCGATTCAATGCAGTCATGACTATGATTGGGTTCCCCCCACCGTTTTTCCGGTTTTTAAGCAGACGACATACTTCGAGGCCACTTATCCCCGGCATCACTATGTCTAATATAATAAGATCTGGGTTGAAACTGGTGGCAGTAACAAGAGCCTCTTCTCCACTGCTTGCTGTAAATACTTCATACCCACTCCCAACAAGAATGGTTTTCACTAGCTCTAAGACATCCGCTTCATCGTCTACAACTAGTATTCGGTTCATAGGTTTGCCCCATTTATCATCAGAGAAGCTTTTTGACTAATTCTATCAATAACTTGTTATCGAATGGTTTCAGTAAATAGCCATCTGCTTTGTCTTTTTTCTCTAACATCATGTCCGCTTCAGCCCCGAGGGCAGTAAACATGAGTACCTTAATTTTTTTGTCGCCGGGTCTCGTTTTATATTTCTGCAAACGTCCAGACCGCTCATATTTGGAAGTACAATGTCTAGTAGTACAAGATCTGGTTTATGTAATGTGATTAGATTTAGGGCTTCTTCTCCATCAACAGCAGTATAGACCTTGTAGCCCTCTGTTTCGAGGACGGTAGCAGCTAAATCTAATACGTCCTCTTCATCATCAACCACTAGAATTTTATACACATTATCACCCTAAATTCTTGCTTAATATAAAGCTGAAGGTAGACCCTTTTCCAAGACCCTCAGATTCAGCCCATATCTTCCCTCCATGGATCTCCACTATGCCGCGACAAATACTGAGCCCAAGGCCTGTGCTATCTTTTACACCTTTTACGCGTATGCCCGGGAAAGGCTTGAAGAGCTTGGGGATGTCCTCTGGGTTTATTCCTACGCCTTGGTCCGTTACACTCACACACACCTTGTCTCCCTTATCCTCTACTGTTATCTTGATCTCGGTGTCCTCTGGAGAATACTTTGAGGCGTTCATCAATAGGTTAACCAGTACCTGTGTCAGTCTGGTATCATCCGCAATGATCTGGGCATCATCACCTGTTACTTTAAGCAATTGATTATGTGAAGCGAGGATGGGTTCCATTTCCTTAGATACATTTCTTATCATATTTTTTATCTGCACGGGTTCTCTCTCAAGCAATAGATGCCCTATTTCAAGGGTCTGTAAGTCTAGCAAGTCTGTGGTGAGTTTTTCAAGTCGTTCTACGTTTCTCTCGATGACCTCAAAATAGTGTGATAATTCGGGGGATATCTCGTTGTCGATTAATTTCTGAGCCAGTTGAGTAAATCCTTTGATTGAGGTTAGGGGGGTTCTCAGTTCATGAGTGGCAGTTGAGATAAATTGATTCTTCAAATTGGCAAGCTCTTTCTCCTGCTCAACCTGAACCTGTTGCACAAGCATCTGTCGCTCAAGCTTCAGTTTATCCTCAGTGGTATTAACTCTAATTAACGCTGCCCCGACGTTCTGGGCAAGCACTTCCATCAACGTGGCATCCTCCCTTGTGAATGCGTTTACGCGTAAGCTTTCCACATTCAGAACGCCCAGTATTCGATCCATAACCATTATTGGAACAGCTAACTCTGAACACGAATCGGTTGATCCTTTAATAAAATCAGGGTCCAAATGCACATCATCAATTAGAATAGTACGAGCTTCCCTAGCTGCTCTCGTCGTAATCCCTTTTCCAGTGAGAGGCAGCACCATCCCAAGTGATGCCTGCCCATCAATACCTATTGTAACCAATCTCTCATCGTTTAGTATCTGGAATGAAATAAACTGGAAACTAAGAACCTCGCTCATAATACGGAAAGTAGTCTTAACTACATCATCGACAGACTCGGCGTAATTTAAGTCAAGGGCAAACTCGTATAAATGATTCAATCTTTCGCTGTATTGTATCTTGGAGTATACAGACGCTATGTGGAATGCGAGTGTCTCAACCAGTCGTTGATCATCTTGACTGAAAGCATTCAGTAGCTTACTCTCAAGATTTATCACAGCAACTGCTTTTTCTGATACAATAACAGGGACCGCCAACTCTGAGCGGGTTTCATAGTAAGCCATTCCATCAAGAAATAAGGGGTTATCCTGAACATTTGGGATGTTCTGTGTTTTTCCGGTGTTAACTACCTCGACAGTTATCCCGGGTC
>CAYTVK010000313.1:0-2511 GCA_964441725.1 uncultured Candidatus Bathyarchaeia archaeon
GACCAGGTGCCCATACTCAGCAGGGGGGTCAGGATGACGACGAAGAGCGCGACTACGACGACCGCCGGAGAATAGTAGTTGGCGAACGCATCCACAAATCGTAGAGCAGGCGCGCGTTGTGATTGCGCCTCCTCAACCATCTTGATGATCTGCGCTAGGAAAGTATCCTTACCTATACGAGTCGCCTCAACGTGAAGCAGCCCCTCCTGATTAACAGTGGCACCGATAACCTCGTCTCCAACACGCTTAGTGACAGGCATAGACTCACCGGTAGCCATAGACTCATCGATGCTGCTCTCACCCGTAACAACGACGCCATCCGTGGGTATCTTCTCACCGGGCTTCACAATTATCACGTCACCTGTCTTCACCTGATCAAGAGGAACCTCCTTCTCAGCGCCATCCACAAGCAGTAGAGCAGACTTTGCCTCCATCTTCAACAACTGCCTGATGGCCTGACTGCTCTGACCCTTAGCCAGCGCCTCATAGAATTTCCCAGTCAAGTTGAAGCTCAGTATCATGGTGCTGCTTCCCGCGTAGTTGAAGAGCGGCGAGATAAAGCTCGCTGGACCAGTCAGCCAAGCGATAACAGTGCCCAAAGCAATCAACAGATCCATGTTTGCTGAATCATGTCTAGCAGAAGCGATGCCGGACCTGATGGTGGGCCAACCCACCCAGAAGATAGCCGGCGCGCTGAGCAACGTGATCCCCACGTTGAAAACTAGTGGACTCGGCCACATGATCTTGAAAAACATATCGGGAATCATCCAGAGAATAATGGGTATAGTAAAGTACCAGCTGCGGAGCATCCTCTGCTTTGCCTTCTCAAGCTCCTGCTCATAGATGTCAACCTCCTCCTCATCGGCCACATCATAGCCCTGACTGCGCACAGCCTCACGGAGATCAACAATACTCGCCAGCTTCGGATCATATCTCACAAAAGCCTTCTCTGTAGCTAGATTCACCACAGCTGACTCGACGCCCGGCACTCGTTCCAGCGCCTTCTGCACAGCCATAACGCAGGCTGCGCATGTCATACCGACTATACGCATGTTTACCTCACGTATCTCGGTCTCGCTGGGCAGAACAGGTTCATAGTCCAGTTCCCTTATGGTCTCACCGATCTTGTCAAGACTCACCTTATCTGGGTCATACTCGATAACAGCCTTATCAGTGCCATAATTGACATCGGCTTTCTTGATGCCATCCAGCTTGTAGAGGCTGTTTGAGATACTCAAGGCGCACGTTGCGCAGTGCATCCCCTTCACGGGTATGACGAGGGTCTTGGATTTCTCCTCTTTCGAATCAGTCACGAGTATATACCGGATAGGGCAGTGTATAAACTATCAGTGCAGGTTTATAATCCGCCGATGACCGAATTCTCTTAGAGGGGATTGAGTCGAAGCAAATCGAGCTTAAAGTAAATGGAATGAGTTGTACTCACTGTGAGATGAGAGTCAAGAAAGCGCTTGAGGCAGTCAAGGGTGTTCATTCAGCCAAGTCAGACCACAAGAAAGGCGTCGCCATCGTCGAAGCAGATGACAACGTCACCGCTGAGGCACTCATCAAAGCAGTAAATGATACGGGCCTCTACACGGCTCAAGCCTAACCTAACTCTTTTTGATCTGTTGTTCTATTAATTCACGTAGCTGAGAACGTATCTCTTCATGCATCTTACGGGTGGCCTCAAGGTTCTGGGCGTATTCCTTGTTCTTCTCCTCCCATAGCTGAAGCTCATCGTTGCTCACAAGCACCTGTTTGAACTCCTCAAGCATCTGGGGGTTCACCTGATAGACGTAGATATGCTTGTATCTGCTATCCTCCTGAGAGAACTCCTTGAAACAGGAGTTACACTTGTAAGTCACCTTTACCTCGGAAAATGACTCACCGCAGCCGCTGAGACACCGCAACGGAGCCTCACCACCGGAGGTATTCTTAACAAACACCTTTCCACCACACTTTGGGCAAACAGGCACAGCCACCACGTCTTCATTATCACAGCGTGGGCAGGTCACCTTGACTCCTATGGGCTTCTTTATCATCATCCTGTTGAGGGTCAAGACCTGAAGAATCTTCTCAAGGGTCTCCTTCTCCATATCGATCTCGATGTGCCCCGGAGTATAGTAATAGTATGAGCTGCTCTTGGGGTGAAGCTCAAACTGTTTACTCGCTATGAGGTACTTGAAAAGCTCCCTAACTTCGTTGTTCCTCATAATATTCTGGCGTCTGAGCTTGAAGACATCGTTATTCGCCAACTCGTTCTCAAAATCAGTGACATAGGCGATAATCTTGTCTGGGAGATGCTCAAAGTTCTCTTTAGACTTTATAATGAAATCCACAGCACCCATCTTCATCGAGTCGATAGCGATCTCAGGGTCCCTCTGCTGGGTAACCATGACGATGGGCGTGATAACATCCAGTTCATTCAACTTCTTGAGAATACTCAGCCCAGTGTACTGGGCAAGGTTATAGTCCAGCATAATCAGGTCATAGTTCTTCGCCAAGAAGACG
>CAYTVK010000314.1:0-2510 GCA_964441725.1 uncultured Candidatus Bathyarchaeia archaeon
CTGATTCCTCGTTGAAGAAGATCACAACCTCGTGTCCTCTGTCCTTGGCTGCCTTGACGAGGCCCATTAAATGTATTAGTATTCTTGGGCTGGATACGGCGAATAATATATTCAAACTAACCATGATACGGTTCCCTGTAGCTAAATATTTTACCTGTTCAACAACTTAGAACAAAGACCCCCGAGTGTTCAATTCCCTAGGATTATATCAACACAATGTAATGCAACTATGGAAAGAAACATGAGACTCCCAATCATGCAAGTCAGCCTCGATACCCGTAAACTCACTAGCTTCGCCCTAGTAGCTTTCATCGTGGGTGGAGCCCTCGGAGGCATCCTCTGGAACATGGGTGGCGTGTATGTCCCCAACATTAACCCGAGTCAGGTCTTTGGAAACATGAAACACTTCACAAGCTACGATGAACTCAAAGACTATCTTGAAGAATATGGCTCCAATTATTATGCTGTGAAAGGGAGAGGCTTCATCAGCGATCTCTCAGTTTTTGTGGCTCCCCTATCATCATCGAGTATGAATATTTACTATGACCCTGCGGGAACTGGGAAATCAACCGCTAGCACTGACTATTCAGGCACAAATATTCAGGTCAAGGGTGTCGATGAAGCCGACACAGTGAAAACCGACGGATCATACATCTACTATGCGAGGGGCAATGAGGTAATCATCCTAAGAGCCTACCCCGCTAATGACGCGGGTATAATCTCAAAGATAACCTTGGAAAACAAGGTGTCAGACATATACCTCAGCGAAGACAAACTTGTGGTCTTCTCCTCATCAGACTCATACTATTACCCCCTCATGACTAGAAACAGTGAGGAGCATGGTCCCCAGACCATACTCACCATCTACGATATCAGCAACAAGAGCAGCCCCGAGAAGATCAGGGAACTCGGCATGGACGGCAGCTACTTCAACAGCCGCCTCATCGGCAACTACCTCTACTATATAATCACTAACCCCGCCTACGTGAACGATGAAAGTGTCTTTCTCCCCGGAGTCAGAGAGAATAACACGTGGTGTACCATCGAGCCCGAGCAGATATGGTACCCCAATAACACGAGGGGCTGGATGGAGTACTACACTTTATCCGGGTTAAACGTACAGAACTCGGAAGCCCAGTTAACCACAGAGACATTCCTCCTCGACTCAGGGAGCACAATCTACGTGAGCCCCACTAACCTGTATCTCACAACTCAGGACTGGGGCAGCGAGACCACCATCACAAAGATAGCCATCGAAGATGGAGAAATCACCTTCAAAGCAAACGGCACTGTACCCGGCTACGTACTAAACCAGTTCAGCATGGATGAGTACAACGGTTACTTCAGGATCGCCACAACGGACCAGAACTGGAGAAGCGGAGAATCAGGCAACAACGTCTTCGTGCTTGACGCGGACCTGAACATTGTTGGAAGCTTGGAGAAGCTTGCCCCCGGCGAGGAGATTTATAGCGCGCGGTTTATGGGCGATAGATGCTACCTTGTTACCTTCCAGAAAGTTGATCCATTATTCACCATCGACCTCAGTAACCCTGAGAACCCGACGGTCTTGGGTAAGCTCAAGATACCTGGATACAGCGACTATCTCCATCCATACGACGAGAACACAATCATCGGCATAGGCAAGGAGACCGTTGAGGCTGAAGGAGGAGAATTCTCATGGTATCAGGGGGTAAAGATCAGCCTCTTCGATGTAAGCGACGTACAGAACCCGAGGGAACTAGCCAAGATAGAGATAGGTGACAGAGGCACAGATAGTCCTGCACTGTTTGATCATCACGCTTTCCTCTTCAGTAAGGCGAAAAACCTGCTGGTAATACCCATACTGGAGGCAACGATAGATGAGAACGACTTCAGCGGACCAGTGCCAGACAACTACTACGGCGAATACACCTATCAGGGAGCCTACGTGTTCCACATCAGCCCAGACGGAATCCAGCTAAGAGGCAGAATAACCCACCTAGACAACTCAACCGACCTGCTAAAAAGCGGCTACTGGTTTAACAGCCAATACGAGGTGGAGCGCAGCCTATACATCGAGAATAACCTGTACACGCTAAGCCAAGGCATGATCAAGATAAATAACCTTGACACCTTAAACGAGTTAGCGGCAATCAACCTAGGTGAATAATATGGGAGAGGCGAAAAGGATCTACGGCAAGACCCTTGATGTCTACCTCTGCATACTCACAGCCGAGAGCGCCATCGGCGTAAGAGACATCTGGAGAGCCCTTGACTTCAGCAGCCCAAGCCTAGCACAGTACCATGTTAACAAGCTCCTTGACCTCAGACTCATAGAGACCGATTTCGAGGGCAAGTACAAAATAAATGATCAAGAATCAATTGAGGCTCTGCGAAGTTTTCTACTTCTAAGAGGAATGCTGATACCGCGGCTAACCATCTACAGCGCCCTAATACTGGGACTAATGGTGAGCTATGTCATGTATTGGCCATGGAGAGGAGACTTCCGAGACCTCGTGACCCTATTCATC
>CAYTVK010000315.1:0-2502 GCA_964441725.1 uncultured Candidatus Bathyarchaeia archaeon
ACCACGACGAAATGAATCTCATTAAGAAGGCTTACGCATTAATAAAATTGAGGTTTACTGGCTTTAAAATCATGCAATATTTGCAAATATATTAGAGATAATTAACCAGTTTATATAAAAATGTGGAAATAATTATTCAGGCCCAGAGACCGGGGACATCGCCCCATATGGCGCTCCACCAGTCTCCCTCTGTGATGGCTTCTCCCCGTACAACTATCTCGTATAATGTTTTCAGCAGCTTGTGATGTCTGTGTTCGTCAGCTAGTATCGCCTTTAGTAGCAGCTCCACTTTCTCGTTTTCCACGTCTACGAGCCTCTTTTCGAGTTCTATGATTACAGCCTCTTCCAGCTTGATGTGGTTGTCGATTACCTTTTTCTGGAGGTCCAGTTGCTCTTCGTTTAGGGCCATACTCGTCGCTGATAACAGGTTGATTGCTGACTGGTACATCATGGCATGTTTCTTGGAGTCCAAGCTTATGCCGAGTAGCGCGGTTCTCACGGCCTCGTTTTCGATATTGCTAACTGAATTATTGACAGAATCAATTATTTTATGTTCAAGTTTGATCTGATTTTCGAGGAAGTTTAACATCTCATCAGTCATAAAGTATCAGTTATGGTTGGGAATTGGAAGTTATAAAGAGGATCAGGGTTTCTTACCCAGTACGCCTACGTAGACTGCGAACTGTTCGATCCCGTCAACTCCAAGCGCCTCATTTAGCTTGTCGTCGTCGAATGCAGCTATGGCGCATACTCCGGAATTGATTGTTTCAGCGCAGAGGTAGAGATTCTGTATTACATGCCCGGCATCCAAGTGCATGTATCTGTATCCTCTCGCCGTGTACCTCCACATCATCCTGTACCGAACAGCGGTCAGGACCAACGCGATGGCTGCCTTCAGCATAAATCTTTGATCAAGACAAGTTTTTGTTATCATCTCAGCGATGTTCTCATTTAGGTTTACTTCTTGGAGTTTATGCTCAATGGATAGATATCGATATAGTCCCGGAGTCAGACCCTCGACATTGTTTACAAGTACATAAGCCTCGAAACAGTGACGTGCTCCAGCGCTTGGTACCGTCCTCTGTGTAGCTGGGCGAGTAGTTACCTCTTTCACGCCCTGAGTACACCAGAGTATGTAGCTTAATTCTTCGAGTGACAGCGCTTTTTCGCTGTAAGCTCTTACACTAACTCTGTTGTTAATAGCTTCTCTGACATCAACCGGGTTAGTTTTTACACTCTTTGGGTCAGGAAGAGCCATTATTTTACCGGTCTCAAACGGGGGTAATTCAAGCGGTGGCTGGGGGAGCTTCTTAACCTGATCAGTTGTCTCAAGGTACTTGTACTTGGTCTTCTCCATGAATTCTTGGCCTTGGCCTTTCATAGTCAATCAAGTATAGGATAAAGTACCCCGAGATAAAATGAATCATTAAATCAAATAAAATAGAAAGAAAAAAGAGGTTTAGGCGTAATAGCCCTGAGCAATCATTGCTTTTGCTACCTTGAGGAAGCCTGCAATGTTAGCGCCCGTGACATAGTTGCCTGGTTTACCGAACTCTTTGGCTGTCTCGTAAGCATTCTGGTGAATACTTACCATGATTCCGTGGAGTCTCTCATCAACCTCTTCGCGACTCCAGAATAGTCTTAGGCTGTTCTGGCTCATCTCTAGTCCGCTTGTAGCTACGCCACCTGCGTTAGCTGCCTTACCTGGACCGAAGAGTACACCTTTCTCGAGTAATAGCTGTGTTGCCTCTAATGTTGTTGGCATGTTTGCGCCTTCGCTGACAGCGATTACACCGCCACTGATGAGTTTCTCTGCGTCCTTCTTGTCTAGCTCGTTCTGAGTTGCACAAGGTAGAGCAATCTGTCCGCCAAAGTCCCAGACCTTTCCGCCTTTAACGTATTCGAGGTTGTATTTCTCAGCGAAATCGCTGATTCTGCCTCTCTTTACGTTCTTTAGGTCCATGACGTAGTCCCACTGCTCCTTGGTCATACCGTCTGGGATGTGAACTGCACCATTGCTGTCGCTCATGCTCGCTACTTTACCGCCTAGCTGCATTACCTTCTCGGCTGCATACTGTGCAACGTTTCCGCTTCCGCTGATCAGTACCTTCTTACCCTTGAAAGTCTCACCCTTGGTCTTTAGCATCTCTTGGCAGAAGTATGTGTTACCATAGCCTGTTGCTTCTGGCCTAATTAGAGAACCACCCCAACCATAACCTTTACCGGTTAATACGCCTGTTCCGTGGACATTTGTGATCTTTCTGTATGCACCATATAGGTAGCCTATCTCTCGTCCACCTACACCGATGTCTCCTGCTGGAACATCAACGAACTGACCGATGTGCCTGTATATCTCGAACATGAAACTCTGACAGAAGTTCTCAACCTCTGCATCAGTCTTACCGTGAGGATCAAAGTCGCTTCCTCCTTTTGCACCACCCATTGGGAGTGTGGTTAGACTGTTCTTGAATGTCTGCTCAAAGCCCAGGAACTTCAGTAGAC
>CAYTVK010000316.1:0-2495 GCA_964441725.1 uncultured Candidatus Bathyarchaeia archaeon
CTTTACTTCTACTTCGGCGCTTGAATCTCTTCAATTACATCAAATCGTCGCGAGAAAGAACATCAACATAATGTAGACAAGTATCCACATCTTTGAAGCAAATTCATAGCGCTCTGGAGGCATTCTTGATAGCAAACGGTTAGTGAGAGCAACCGAAACAGGGAAGCATAATACTGACCACCCTGCTCCAGCAAGCACATCACTCAGATAATGTGCCCCTAATACGATTCTAGATAGACAAACGAGGATTGCAGTCAACGTAGCAACTATTTTTGAAGCCCATGTAAGTCGATTATTCAAAACATTGTTGAAAAACAGTGGTACAGCAAGAGCTACACTTTTTGTAGCGTGTCCAGAGGGGAACGAGGGGGAGCTTGAGTTGGTTAGAAACTTCAATTCACCCCGGATAGGTCATTATGGGTCGTGGTCTGTCAATGATCAGTTTCATTAAATCGCCTGAGATACTAGCAAATGCATAGGAAATAATTGTTAGAAGAAGAACTGGTCGTAGCTTCTTCATGCTTTCATCCTTGAAAGTGTACAGCAATAGTATCAGGTTGACTCCAGCGATGAATGCCATGCCGTAGCGGGAAATGAGTTGACTGATTACTCCTATTGTATCATTGAAGTTTGCGTTATTCAATGCGAATAAGATAGTTTTATCCAGATCTCTGAAGTACCAAAGACACAGTGCAAGGCTCCACGTAATGAGGAAGAAAATTATTGATATATGTAGCTGAGATTTAGTGATCTGTAGATGAGGTACAATCTCCTTGTCCCCTGTATCATTCATTGTGGGTTCAAGAAATGTGAGTAAGCAGTTATACTTTTTTCATTATTGATATTGGTATTCAATAAATAGTGTTGGAAACTATTACACTAAGAAAACTAGTTCTTGCTCTTATTTTTATAAAACCATTTGATGGACCCCTCGTGATCCTTTGCCCATTTTTTGCTCTATGGAACCTTTAAAAATGGGGCTACCTTCCCTATTCAAGATATCTCGGGCTGATAAAAGTGTCACGTGGAAGAGAATACGACGGAGCAATCACAATCTTCTCACCAGAGGGAAGAATATACCAAGTAGAATACGCCCTAGAGCTAGTAAAACGCGGAAGCCCCATCGTGGGCATAAAAACCAATGAAGGCGTTATACTGGCCGCAATGGAGCCAAAACTTAGCAAACTAGCTGCACCGAGTAACAGCAAAAAGATCTTTAAGATAGACGACCACGTGGGAGTAGCGATAGCTGGTCTGAGCCCAGATGCACGTGTACTCATCAGGCAGGCGAGGCTGTACAGCCAGAGCAACAGGATGACCTACGATGAAGCAGTAGATGTAGAAGACCTTACAAGCAGTGTAGGTGATCTGCTTCAGCGTTATACTCAGAACGCCGGTGTACGCCCGTTCGGTGTTAGTCTTCTCTTCGGAGGCGTTGACGAGTTCAGGGTAAGCCTCATAGCAACGGACCCAAGCGGAAGCTACAGGGGCTACAAGGCGACCTCCATCGGTAGAAACAGCGAGAAAGCCAAGAAAGTATTGACTGATCAATATCGCGATGAGATAACGCTGGATGAAGCAATTGGGTTAGCCATTGAATCCCTTAAGGAGGCGAGTGAAGACCCCTTGACCGCTGATAGTATCAATATCGCTGTCATTCCAAAGGACACGAAGGTATTCAAGACCCTCAGCGAGGACGAGATACAGAAGTATCTCTAGGCGTAGGGTTTATCAATAACACTCAGTATTTGATGCGTGAATAGTAAATGTCAACACAGGGACCTAGAGAAAAGATCATAGGCTCAGTTGAGATACCCGATCTTAACAACAAAGAAGTAATGGGCGCCATAAAGGGCATGAAAGCCATCACAGCAACAAGCATCGCCACCAAATTCAACCTAAAGATAAGCGTCGCGAAGAGAATGCTCGACATGATGGAGGAGAAGGGAACCATCAAGATGGTTGCTCGTAGCAGCAACCTGAAAGTCTACGCCATGACCGACTCCAAAGAAAACTAGTTTTACTCAATTAAACCAGTATTCAATTTTCATAGTTATTAGAAAGAATAACTATTGGTTAAATTTCGAGAAGAGCGTTTATTGATTAACAGGTATCGATTTCGATGATTATCCTTGAGCCGCTTCTCAACCTGTTGAATAATTCAATGTTTTCAGTAACCTCACCGATCCTGTTAACCGCACTATATGGCTTGGTGTCTTTAGGGTAAATTGTCAATGCATCGCTTCTAGGCCAATAAGCAATCGTCCTTGCCTTAACCTCTGTTACGGGCTTCTCAGTCCCCCGCTTGATGTGAAGCAGTACCGAAACATGCCCCATGGCTGGACTTATTCTACTGTTGATAGGCAATAACTGCTGAATAGCTTCAACTGTAAGCGGAGCAGTCAACCTATTCAAGTAACCTCTGGGTGTTCCCTTATCCTCATCGGTGATCTTGATCGGTTTCTTGCTTTAATCATGACTCTACGTTACTCACT
>CAYTVK010000317.1:0-2492 GCA_964441725.1 uncultured Candidatus Bathyarchaeia archaeon
TGGATAATTATTTGTAACTCCTCTGTGGAGTAAATGTATTCGCCCGTTGATCTCCATGTCCTCAAACATTGACGCAGTCCTGCAGGCACTCGGATTCACAGAGAGCAGCATAGTGGAAACCATTCTCGTCACGGAGAACCGCGACGGTACCTACAACGCTGCGCCGATGGGTGTAATATATCGTGACGGATTCATTGAGGTGCGTCCATACCGGTCTAGCAGAAGCTACCTAAACCTGCATAACAGCAATCAGGCATCCATCACTGTCACTGATGATCCTCTGCTTTTCTTTAAGACCGCTTTCAAGGATGAATTGAACTGGAGCCTCCCGGTAACTGACTGGGTTTTACAGGGCTGTGACGCCACAGTATGCCTAGAAAAACAAGATGAGTTCAATATATCTGATCTTCAGGCTGGATTCAAACTCAACCCGACTAGGGTAGAGATCACCCGAAGTCAACCTACCGCCTTCAGCAGGGGACGAGCAGAAGCCATCGAGGCGGTGATTCACGCTACAAGAGTCAAGGTATTTCAAGCGGAAAGACGTTATGAGAACGTGGATGAGCTATTAAAAAGAATAAATGAGTGCATCAAAGTGATTAACCGTGTATCTGCGGCTGATTCTCATGAGATGCAGGTAGTTGAAGAGCTCAATAGATTGATGATAAAATGGGGGATTAATCGATGAGTCTTAGGATAAGCACTCCATCCCGGATTCACTTCGGTATCATAGATATGAGGGGGGACTTGGGCAGAATACATGGTAGCGTAGGGGTGGCGATTCAGAAGCCCCGTCTCACACTGGAGATCAAGGAGTCCTCGGAGAACAAGATCACCGGGGCTCGCTCAGAGCGAGCATTGGAGATCATGAAGCATCTCAGAGAACTATACGATATACCCTCCTACCTTGAGTTAACTATATTCGAGGATATCCCGGAGCATGTGGGATTCGGCTCAGGAACACAACTGGCTCTCGCACTAGGGACCGCTGTAAACAGAATGTTCGATCTAGGATTAACCACCGAAGAGATAGCGGTAAAGCTTGAGAGAAGCAGACGATCTGGTATAGGCTTGCATGGCTTTCTCCACGGCGGCTTCATAGTTGACGCGGGGCACTCTGTGAAACATCCTGAGACTGTTCCGCCACTCATTTATCGTTGTGATTTCCCTGGTGATTGGAAATTCGTGATATGCATCCCGGAGATAAACCGGGGTTATTATGGTGAGAAAGAGCTGGATGCCTTCAAGAACCTTGAGCCACCGCCCGCTGAGATCGTTGCCTCCGTGTCAAGACTGGTGTTACTCCAGATGATTCCAGCAATCATAGACCGAGATATAGCATTATTCGGTGACGCCATGACCAAACTTGACACCATGTTCGGCGACTACTGGAAAGAGATACAGGGCGGCACCTATTCTCATCCAAGGATCGAGGAATGCGTGAACCATCTGCTGGAACATGGCGCATATGGAGCGGGTCAGAGTTCATGGGGTCCAGCGCTCTACGGGTTAGCTGATGGCATGAGACAAGCGAATGAGCTTCTATCGGCGATGGATGAATTCATCAACGAGGGTGATAATCATGGCTCAGTCTTCATAACCTCCGCTGATAACAAGGGAGCAGATATCACTGAGGCAAAGTCATGAAAATACTCATAGTAACTGGAAAATTAGCTGAGGATACGGTAAAGCAGCAGGTTAAAGGTCTCATCCATGAGGTTGACGTTTTAGCGCTTCCAGTCACTGTCGCCTCCTTTATCACACCAAGCTATGCTGCCAAACAGCTTGAGAAACATGATCTGACGAAATACGATATGATAGTGATGCCGGGCTCCGTCAGCGGTGATCTTTCTATAATCGAGGAAGTGGTGGGGGTCCCTGTTTACAGGGGGCCTCTTCACGCAGCAGATTTGCCACTTGTATTGTCGGAGAATGTTCAATTATCCAAGATTGTGCCAGCGAATGAGCTTGTTCAAGACAAGCTAAGGGAGAAGGCTTTGGCTGAGATAGAGTCCGCGAAGAAAAGCTGGAGAACGATCATAGATGAATACGGTGGATTCCAGATAGGTGCGCTGCCAACATCGATGGGGTTACCCATACGTATCATGGGCGAGATAGTTAACGCCCCTACAATCAGCTTGGAAGCCATCTCCCAGCGAGCACTGTACTTTGAGGCAGAGGGAGCAGATATCATCGACATAGGTATGCTTGCTGGAAACCCGAGACCAGATGAAATACCCAAGATCATTAACACTCTACGGGAGACAGTTGACCTTCCCCTCAGTATCGATACATTGGATGTTGCTGAGATCAAGGCATCAATTGACGCTGGTATCGACCTCATACTTAGCCTGGACTCGGGAAACGTTGATCAAATAGCTCCACTGATCTCTGATGAGGCAGTGGTTGTCCTGCCCACAAACATGAGCCAAGGGTACCTACCCAAGACAGCGATAGAACGAGTCAATGTCCTCTCAGAGACCATCGCAGGG
>CAYTVK010000318.1:0-2467 GCA_964441725.1 uncultured Candidatus Bathyarchaeia archaeon
ATTGCCCTGCCTGTAATGCTCCTCAGCCTGTGTTGCCCGGAATGGAGCCTGTGAGGCAGGAGAGGGTGAAGAAGGTGTGGATAGCTGTTTTGTTCAGTTTTCTCATCACTGGGGCGGGTCAGGTTTATCTGGGTGAGTACCGTAGGGGAGCGAGTTTCCTGCTGGGTACGTTGCTGGTTGGGCTTGTTCTCTCTTATTATTATGCGCAGGATCAGATTATGGTGTTCGGCGTTGTTATGGCGCTTGTGTCGGCCTATGATGCATATAAAATTGGGTTGAAGAAGCAGGGTAAGTAACGTCTGGGTTTATTATTGGATGTGCAGATTTCATTTGCGTGAACCCAGTTGAAGTATGAGATAAAGTATCAACCAAGCTATAGTATGCTTGAAGTGCAACTCGATGAGAATGAGCATATTACAGGGGAGGCAGGGGCCCTCACCTATATGAGTCCAAACATAGACATCAGGACAAGGACTCGTGAGAAAAGCATCCTCGGGAGCCTTAAGACCAGTATTCTTGGTGGTCAGAGTCTTTTTGTGACGGATTTTGCATCGGTGGATGGACCGGGTAAGGTTGCTCTCGTTGCTGCTCCCATCGGCGATATTGTGCGTCTTGATATTACGCCTGAGAAGGGGTACATTATTCAGAAGTCGGCTTACCTTGCCTCAACGCACAGCGTC
The DNA here is from genome assembly GCA_964441725.1 of uncultured Candidatus Bathyarchaeia archaeon. Taxonomy (GTDB): domain Archaea; phylum Thermoproteota; class Bathyarchaeia; order TCS64; family TCS64; genus RBG-16-57-9. Next base: position 681 of record CAYTVK010000318.1, read on the forward strand.
GAGCTTGATGTACGCTGGGAGGGCTTTAGTAGGGGTTTGTTCGGTCAGGGGCTCTTCATGATCAAGACGACTGGTATGGGTGATCTTTTCATCAACAGCTTCGGCGCATTGGATAAGCATACGCTGGCTCCGGGGGAGCAGATGGTTGTTGATAACTTTCATCTAGTTGCTTTCAGTGATTCATGTGAGTATGAGGTGCGTAAATTTGGGTCATGGAAGGATACTATATTCAGTGGAGAGGGGCTTGTAACACATATCGAGGGACCGGGTGAGGTGTATATTCAGACGAAGAATCTTCGGGAGTTCGTGGACTGGCTTTGGACGCTCATCGGGCCCAAGGTGGCGTCGAGACAGGCAAGATGATTGACACCATCTACTTCGATAACTGGAACACCCTCGTGCAGGCACCTGACTTGATGAGGAGGGGCAGTAGCACAGAGGTCTTTCACAGGTATCTTGTTGAGCAGGGGGTTGATCTGCCCTATGAGATGCTTGTTGAGGCGTATGTGCCCATTGCGAGGGCTCAGGAGCGGAGATCGGTTGAGGCTGGTTACAGGGAGCCTGATTATAGGCAGTGGCTGGAGGATGTCTTCAAGGAGTTGAGGATAGATGATGCTGTTGAGTATTCTTATGGTGCGTGGAGGTATTATCTTGGGCTTTGGCCTGTGCAGACTGAGTATTTTCCCGGTGTTCCTGAGATGCTGGGGGAGTTGAGGAAGGGGTACAGGCTGGGGGTTATCACTAACTATATGGATGGTCCTACTTGTAGGATGGTTTTTGATAAGCTGGGTTATGATGATATATTTGACTCGCTGGTTGTCTCCCATGAGTTGGGGTATATGAAGCCGGCTGGGCTGCTTTTTGAGACGGCTATGCGTGAGACTGGTTCGTCTCCTGATCAGTGCGTGATGGTGGGGGATACTTATGGTGCTGATGTGGTTGGCGGTAAACTGGCTGGGATGAGCACTGTGCTTGTGGATGTCTATGATAATCAGCAGGAGAACTACGGTGACTGCGGTGTGGTTATCAGGGACATCAACGAGTTTCCTGATGCGTTGAGGCGGTTAGACTCCGGCTAGTTCTACGATTTCGTAGAGGTCTTTTATTATATGTGTGCATCCGCTGTCTATGAGGCGTTTTGCCCACTCGTCGTCTCTCCAGTAGCCTATGAAGTCTACTTTGGCTGCCTGTGATGTGGTGAGGTCTGTCGTGGTGTCTCCTATGTATAGTGTTTCGGGGGGTTTTGATTTTATTAGTTCTATTATCGCTAACAGGTGTCTGGGGTCTGGTTTAGGGTAAGGGGTCTCGTCTCTCCCTATTACTCCGTCAAAGTATTTTGCTATGTTGAATTTGTTAAGTGCCTTTGCGGCGTATTCGCTGTGGCTTCTTGTGGCAATGCCTAGTTTGTAGTTGTTTTCTTTGAGTTTTGTGAGGGTTTTGACTGCGTTTGGTTTGAGCAGCATGGTGGGTAGTGCATCAAGTTCTATGCTGTTCATGATCTCATCGAGTCTTATCAGTGTTTTTTGGAGGTTTTCTGGGGGTAGTCCGTATTGGAGGAGTGAGTCGGAGCCTTCTCTTATTACTTGGTATGCCTTGCGTCTGTCATCGATCTGTTCCTTTACGCCCATCTCGTAGAGGAGGTCTCTGATCTTTTCTCCCATCTTCTCGTAGTCGATGTGGCTCTCCACGAGGGTTCCGTCTAGGTCGAAGACTACGGCGTGGTATGGCATATGGGTATGCTGTGTGATGATTTATGAAATATGTGATCAGTGAAACTTTTTTAACTT
>CAYTVK010000319.1:0-2453 GCA_964441725.1 uncultured Candidatus Bathyarchaeia archaeon
ACCCCTAAAAATGATTCTTTTAGCGAAAAAGCCCTAGAACAACCCAGACAGTGATCTAATAAGTGCAAAATCGTACACAATAACCGGTAAAATAAGGCAAAAAACGCCTTGGTAAATCAGCTAACCCACGCAAAGCCCCTACGAGACCCCGTGGAGAGCGTGAACATGTGCATCCAGATATTCCTTGAAGCAGAGGAATACGCGGGGGACAGAGCGTCAGAGGCAGCGGACTGCACCACCTCGACCCCCAGATGAACCAATGAATCAGCCAAGGAATACAGTTCAAACTCCTCATCCCAGAAGACCTTCTAGAACCAGAAGCCATACAAAGAGAAGTAAAAAACATGGAAGTAAGAACTCTTCCAGAAATTCCCACAGTCATAGTCCTCTCAGAGAAAGAAGCAGCAATATTCCTCCCCAACACCGACGGCAGAATAGACTACATAGGCTTCACGGGAAACGACCCAACATTCCACCAGTGGGCAAGAGAACTATTCCTACACCACTGGGAAAACGCGAAAAGAGCCTAACCATGAGAAACTTCATCACACCAGTGAATATACCCACAAAAAATAGAAAAAAGGGATAATCTACTTTCTTCCAGCGAGCACATCATTTACAGTAGCAAAGCGAGGAACAGGTCCAGTCGACGTGATTCTACCAGTCGGACACACCGAATAACAGTAGTTACACGTAGAACAAGCCTGCGATAACTCAGGGAACTGCACGATTCTTCTATCGACGCCTCTCCCAACGAAGCCAATCACACCATTGTATGTAGCCTCAAGGCATCTACTCACACATAGCCCGCAGAGAATGCAATTCGTCGCTTCCTGCTCCACTATTGAGCTGAACCTCGTCAGATCAGCATCGTATTCCTTGGAGAGGAACTGCATCTTACTAGCGACGTTTGGACCTGAGCCTACTGCTGCGAGTTCAAGGATGGTTTTCCTAATCTTGTCGATTTTGGGCGATCTGGTGGTTACCTTGATGCCTTCCTCTATGGGGTAGCTGCAGGCAGCGACGACTTTTTTCCTGCCATGTCTCTCAATCTCCACAGAGCATACGCGGCATCCGCTTAGATGCTCTGTATCCTCGTGATAACACATGTACGGTATCTCTATGCCTGCCTTCAACGCGGCTTCCAAGATCGTCAATCCTTCCTTCGCCATGACGTTTTTCCCATCTATCTCAAGATTAACTACACCAACCATTTCACTCACCACCTCCAAATTGCATCGAAATAGACCCCCCTGAGAGCTTCATGACAGCATTGAAGTTACACATATCGTAGCATGCACCACACTTTATGCAGAGCTCCTGATTGATGCTCTGAGGTTCCCCCCTCCCACCGCTGATAGCCTCTGCGGGACAGCTGTTGGTACACTGCAGACAGCCTTTACAGGATTCTGGGTCGATGCTATAGTCGATTAATGCCTTGCATTTCTTGGCTGGGCATATATGTTCCTCAATGTGTGCTGTCCACTCGTCGCGGAAATACCTCAGCGAACTCTTTACCGGGTTAACCGCTGTTGTGCCCAAGGAGCAGAGACTCGCGTTCTCCATGGTATCCAGTACATCCTCTATGGTCTGCAAGTCTTCGGGTTTTCCTCTTCCCTCGCAGATGCCGTTCAGTACAGCGGATAATACCCTGAGCCCCTCACGGCAAGGAATACATTTTCCACATGATTCCCCGAGCAGGAAATCCACGAAATATCTTGCAGTGTCAACCATGCAGGTATCCTCGTCCATTACGACTAAGCCCCCTGAGCCCATCATCGAGCCAACCGATTGAAGAGTATCAAAATCCACAGCGATATCCAGATGCTGTGCAGGGATTAATCCACCTGATGGACCTCCCGTCTGTACCGCTTTGAATTTTTTATTATTCTTTACTCCTCCCCCGATCTTGTTGATCAAGTCATTGAGGGTTATACCCATGGGGACCTCAATGAGGCCTGTGTTATTGACGTTTCCCACGAGAGAGAATATCTTGGTACCGCTGCTGTTCTCGGTCCCTATGCTCTTGAACCAGTCCGCACCATTTTGAATTATCATAGGGACATTAGCCCACGTCTTTACGTTATTCAGGCAGCTAGGTTTCCCGTGGATGCCCTTCTCTGATGTGTGCTGGTATTTTGGCCTAGGTTCTCCTACTCTTCCCTCGATAGCCTCCATAAGGGCGCTGGATTCACCTGAGACGAAAGCTCCTGCACCTGCGTGCACCTTCACATCGAAGTCGAATCCAGACCCCAGAATATTCTCGCCCAATAACCCATACTTTCTTGCATTATCGATGGCTATCCTGATGTTCTTGAGGGCTATCGGGTATTCTGCCCTCACGTACACGTATCCTGTGCTAGCGCCTATCGCGTATGCCCCGATAGTTAAGCCTTCTAGGACACTGTATGGATCACCTTCCATTAAGGACCGATCCATGAATGCCCCAGGGT
>CAYTVK010000320.1:0-2425 GCA_964441725.1 uncultured Candidatus Bathyarchaeia archaeon
TCACTAGACCTCAACGAAACACCAGAAGCCACACGTACACTCACTCCAACACTATTTCCCCGATAACCGTTGCTCCTTCCTTCATACAATGCTACATTTTCACGGAGAAGATAGACCTCTTCTCCACGTTGCTTCAAAATCGGAACCGGCCAAGGCCACAAAGCAAGGCCATTCTTTCTTAAGTCTTCAATCCCAACCCGTTCTACATCTTCTTGATACTGAGCTATACTAGTGTATTTGTTACCACAAGACTGGCACTGTACAGAGACTCCTCGTAGAAATCCCTCACTAACAATTTTAAGCTTAGATTCACATCGTGGACATATCCCCGGATTCATTAACATCTGTGCCTCGTTACGATTCATGACACATAATATCCACTTTGATGATTAAATAATATGCGCGCAATATCCTATGCGTAAAGTTTTGAAGCAAGGAGGATATCTTCATAGGCTGTGGGCGAAGTGGACAGTTGGTTAGATAGAAAATTCTGTCCAAAGTGTGGTACTTTTCTCCAGAAGAGTCGTTATGGGGATATTGTTTGTCCAAAATGTGGTAAAATTGATTTTCGCTCCAAGACTAATAATAAATCTACTTCACAAATCAAACCACACAATATTCCAATCACCACATCATCGATGAATGGAAATAAGCTGGATTATTTTATTCAAGGGTTAAAGAAAGAAGAAGGCTATAAAGATCAGATTGTTCATATCGAATATTTACCCACAAAACAAGCAGAGTTAGGCCAACTTGACTATTCCCTACCTAAGGATCTTCAGAGATATCTAGATAACCGACAGATAAAACTCTACAAACATCAAACAGACACAATAAATTATGTCCGAGACGGAAAAAATGTCGTAATAGCCACACCGACAGCATCGGGTAAGACTCTGTCTTTCAATCTACCAGTTCTGGAAGCAATGATGAAGGACCCAGAGGCAAGAGCCCTCTACATCTACCCAATGAAGGCCCTCGAAAACGATCAACTAAACACACTTAAAATTATGGAGCTAGAAACGGGAGTCAAGATAAATCCAAAAATATATGATGGAGACACACCAAGCGATGAAAAACGAATCATCAGAGATCAATCGAGAATCATATTAAGTAACCCATATGGTCTGCACCACTACCTCCCATGGCATCATCTATGGGAAAAATTCTTCACGAATCTAAAATATATCATAATAGACGAGTCCCACACATACCGAGGCGTCTATGGCTCTAATGTCGCATTATTATTCAGAAGAATAAACAGAATCTGTAACTATTATGGCTCAAAACCTCAATACATACTATCCTCAGCGACAATAGCGAACCCGGAAGAGCATTCAAATAAGTTAACGGGACAAGAATTCAAGGTAGTCTCCAAAGATGGCTCAGAGTCCGGTACGAAGCAATTCGTATTCTGGAATCCACCCTTCCTAGATGATGACCTTACTCGTAGGCCTGCTCATCATGAGGCACGTAAACTGCTAGGTTACTGTATTATTCAGGAGTATCAGACGCTGTGTTTCACAAAGTCTAGGAAAATGGCTGAGCTAATCGGGATGTGGGTAAAAAGAGACCTTGAATCTAATCACGCGGGCCTTGTTGACGCTGTTTGCTCCTATAGGGCAGGTTATCTTCCAGAAGCACGAAGGGAAATTGAGAAAAAACTCAAACGAAGACAGATATCTGGAGTCGTAACGACTAACGCATTAGAGCTTGGCATCGACATTGGTTCGCTTGACTGTGTGATAATGGCGGGTTATCCGGGAACCGTGATATCAACTTGGCAACAGGCGGGTCGCGCGGGCAGACTCGTAGATGACTCAACAGTGTTTCTTGTAGCGTATCAGAATCCTCTTGACCAGTATTTCATGAAGCATCCACGAGAGTTCTTCACTAGAGAACCTGAGAACGCTGTGATTAATTTAGACAACCCATACATTACGACGGGGCACATTATGTGTGCATCCAAAGAGTTGTCTCTAACTGAAGGGGATAGAGAGTTCTTTACGCAGGGCTATGATAGAGCAATCCGAATACTATCGGATACTAAGCAGATCGCTAAAGCTGGGTTTGGATGGGAATATGTGGGTCAGCGTAGACCCGTGGCTCGGGTTAAATTGAATAATATTTCAGACGAGAACATTGCGGTAATTCTGGGTTCGAAGATTTTGGAGACTATGGATATCAATCAAGCCTTTAGAGAGGCGCATGAAGGCGCTATACTGCTTAACATGGGAGAACCATATGTGGTAAAGTCTCTTGATCTTTCTCGTCATGAAGCCTTTATTGAAGAGGCGGATGGCTCATACTACACTGAGGCCCTGAAAACCATAGATATCTCGATAATTGAGAAACATACAGAGAAAGATATTGGAATAACTACGGGTATAGGAGATGTCAACGTCACCGAGCACTACACGGAATA
>CAYTVK010000321.1:0-2403 GCA_964441725.1 uncultured Candidatus Bathyarchaeia archaeon
CTCCCCACTGCAACCACCGCGGTTCACTTTAAGTAACCAACTGGGCTGTTCATGGTTGCGATGACCACCCGTAGAACACTCCCCTCGGCATCAACCTTCACGAGTGCTCTCCAAGTCTATGCTAACCGTGCAGAGGTTTGCAGGCTTTCAACGGGTAGTCATCGTCTTGATCAACTGCTGGGTGGGGTTGAGCCCGCCCGGTTTTATCTCCTGTATGGCTCTGAGCGGGAGAAGGTCTCTGAGAGGCTGTTATACAGGTTGATGGTGGAGACCATCAAGGAGCCAAGTGGGCATGTGATCTATATGCTCTGCGGCAACTATAGACGTGATAGGACCATGTTTGACCCGCAGATGCTGCTGGATTTACTTGAGTCCTCTGATTTGAATGTGGAGGATTCGCTGAGCAGGATTCACATCATCGGTGTTTTCAGCGAGTCTCAGCTGATGAACGCCCCAATCCTCGTGGAGAAGGTGATCGCCGATGTAGGGGATGTAAGTCTTCTAGCCGTCCAGCAGATATCCAAGCTCTTCTACAGCGAGACAGCCGTAGGGATTGAGGACCAAACAGAGTTCACCGGTGTTGTCTCAAAGCTCAAGGAGCTATGTACAGAGCATCAGGTCTCGCTTGTGGCAACATGTGAAGCAAAGAAGAGACGTGGCATGGAGGCAGAGCCTATGGGCGGTAGTTATCTCAGGCACGCTGTGAACGTGATGGTCTATCTGAGGGTGTTAAGCGGTGGAGATGTCTCGGCTCAGCTTGTGAAGCATTATGACAGGATGCGCACGGGCAAGCGTGTGCGATTGAACGGTGGAGAGAAGGAAGTATTGGGAAGAATCACAAAGGACTCGATGAGAGGCAGACTACAGAACTCCATGACTCATCTGCGTGGAGGATACCGCGACGCCCTGAAAGACGATGAGATGCAATCCGCCTTCGACGAGGTGTGGGAAAACTGGAACCGTGAACAAGGCGCCATGATATATGCACAGGTTGTCTCAGCCCTTGACTTGCTGAACCTAACTGGCGTTGTGGCGAACAGGCGGGAGATCGAGTTACTGAGGCGCAGAGTTGAGGCGTTGGAGAGAAGAGATGAGGCTTGAGGGCTGTCTTCTCGATGTCAGACATCGAGAAAATGAGGCATTGATATGGGTAAAGGTAGGCGATGAAAGAATCGAACTCAGATCACGGTATTACCCCGACCTATATGTGATCCCCGACAAGGTCTCCTTCCCTGAGTTCATCGACTTATTCGATGAACACCCTCACATACCATTGATTGAGGTCACAAACAGGTTTTCCTCCATCGGAGACACAGAGAAAACTAAGGTGCTCAGGGTCTCCGTGGACTCAGTGGAGCAGTACAAACCAGTGATAAGGCTCATGGAGAAATACGGCGAGGTCTTTGACACCGATCTTTCCCATACTCAACGTTTCTTAGCGGACCACAGACTAGTTCCATTTGGCAAGGTGATTATCGAAGCAGATGACTACCGTAAGGTTCAGTCTATAGAGCAGGTTTCCATCGGCCTAGGCGTGGAGCCGCCGCCATTCAGTGTTTTCTGCTTTGAATTGGTTCACGAAGATGAGCGTCTCTCCTTCGTCACCTATGATGAGAGTATGAGGGAGGAGTACAGGTTCAGTGGAGCCGAAAAGGATGCCCTATCAGACTTCATGGAGTATCTGGATGAGATGGACCCTGATCTCATCAGCTGCCTTGAAGCCGATATGAAGAAGCTGCTCAAGCTCTGTATCAAACACAGGCAGCGACCCCTCGGAGTATATCAGAGAAAGAGCTTCCACCTATCCGAGGGCAGGGTCTTCATCAATCTCCTCTCCTATCGCAGGATGAGTCTAGCCGGCATGGTTGAGCGCATCCAGTACACCCGCGAAGTGCCTCGCATTGGCTCAGAGTGGGCAGCTGGACGCGCCATAGAGAGCCGTCAATGCTACGAGGCGAGACTCCGAAGATATCTGCTGCCTAGACGGAGCTTCTATCAGCCCGTGATGAGTCTTGAGGAGCTTCTAAAGGAGCGGGATCACGGTGGCTTGATCTTTGCCCCCAGCGTTGGGCTTCACGAGAACGTCGCCGCCCTGGATTTTGAGAGCATGTTTCCCCACCTGATACTGAAGAACAACATCAGTTACGAGAATGTACGTAGCGAGCGAGAGGACGAAGGCTTCCTGCCGGATTTTACACGAGACACGTTGAATAGAAGGCTATATTTCAAGCATCTGAGGAAGACGTTAGAGGATCAGCCCGAGATGTGGTTCTGGTGCGAGACCAGACAGCAGGCGCTGAAAGAGATTCTATTCTGCACCTACGGGTACAGTGGCTGCTGGGCTAACAAGTTCGGTAACATGGACACCTTCATGGAGATCAATAAGGTGGCTCGGGAGAACCT
>CAYTVK010000322.1:0-2378 GCA_964441725.1 uncultured Candidatus Bathyarchaeia archaeon
GGCTACTTGAGCAATTTGACTTCGATTACACCACTGTGATGGATGAACAAGTCAAGGCTGGGCTGGACGACTATGATGTACTGATTCTTCCAAGCGACTCAACCGCGTTAATCACAGGAGAGAAGGTCGAGGAGTACTACGAGAAAAAGTATAAGGGAGCCTTCACTGTCCCCGTGCTGCCTGATAAATACAAGTCAGGGATAGGCGAGGAAGGGGTTAAGAAGGTCAATGAGTTCATCGAGAAGGGCGGTGTGGTTATTACCCTTGATGAGTCCTGTGAGTTCGCCATCGATAAACTGGGTATCCCTGTGATGAACCCGTTGAAGGACTTGGACCCGAAGAAGTTCCACTGCCCGGGAAGCACCATATGGGTTAACATCGATAACAAGCATCCATTGGGCTATGGTATGCCTGAGAAAGGCTTGATACTTCTCAGAGGAAGCCAAGCCTACGCTGTTAAGGGAACGCACAACAACGAGGACTACAAGGTGGTTGTAAGCTACCCTGAGGAGAACATGATGCAGAGTGGATGGCTTATAGGGGAACAGTATCTCGCCCGTAAGGCTGCGTTGATCGAGGCAAAGAAGAAAGAGGGCAAGGTTATCATGTATGGCTTCGCACCTCAGAACCGTGCATTAACCGATGCGACCTTCAAGCTCTTCTTTAACGCCCTAGTGGGCTAAACCCTTTTTTTTAAATAAAGGGAGTCTAGAAGATTTCCCTGGTCTTTATCTCGCCCTCGATGACTATTTCTCCGAATAGTTCTCGTTTTGCGCCACAGATTGGGCACTTATAGGGTGGTTCATCTCTCAGTATAACGTAACCGCATTGCTTACAGTACAGTAATCGCCTCTTTGTCGGCTGCGGTTCATTTGTCTTCGCTTCCGTCTTCTCGGGTTCTTCGTCACCCATGTCCAATGAAGCCATCTGCTTATCCATTGGTCGCCTCTCCGGTATGGACTGAGTGGGTTCAGCTCCCTCAAAGACCGCGTCGTTGACGTAGAGACCGCAGTAGCATTGGCCATGTTCCTCAACATCAGGGTCCCTGTAGTCACATGGGCATATGATATCCCTGTCTTTCTCTAGGTCGCCTGATGCGATCCTGCATGGGCAGCTGGGGTATCCATATCTTTCCTCGTTTTCCACGAGTCCCTGTAGCAGATCTTTCAGCAGATCTGATAGGGGGCATAGGTGCATCCTGTTTCTGGTTGCGTCCCTTTCGGCTCTTTTACGTGCTTCATCTATGGTGGTCAAAGTTCAAGGGCCTCTAAAATGTCGTCTTTCTTGAAGCCTTGTATTACTTTGTCGTCGTTGATTATTATCACTGGGAAGGCGACGGGTAGGTTTTTGGATTTTAGTTCTTCCACTGCTTTCTTCTGGTCTTCTTTGCTGCTGGTGTCGAGGTCGAGGTACTCATAGGTTACTCCGTTTTCTTTGAGCAGCTCCTTTGTTTTTTTGCACCATCCACATGTGCTGAGCGTGTACAGGAAGACCTTGTGTTTACTTTTTGATCCTTCTACTTTCGTGGTCTGCATTGATTATAAACTCCTACCCTGAGTAGTTTTTTGCTCGTTATAAATATGCTAGGGTTGAATGCTTTTTTATGGTACTTTGCTTCATCTTTTTCTGGTTAAAATGGGTGGCGAGAAGAAGTATAATGGATATAAGGCGTTCAGTTATCTTGAGCCGGGGTTTGACTTTAAAGAGTTTAAACTGGTTGAGCACCCGAGGATAGAGCCATACTATGTTCCACTGAGTAAAACAGAGGAGGAGAGATATCAGGGCTTAGTAGAGGGATCTACGCTCGTTGATCTCCATGAACACCCTGTTCTCTGGCCGGAGAACATGGAGGATGTACCTGAGCTTCATCATCTTGGTCGCCAGTTTACGGCGTATGAGGCTTTGAGTGGCAGCCATCTTGACTGTGTTTTTGATAATATGATGGATGGGATGGCGTATGTTACCAGCTTTAGCGGCTGGAAGTGGACTGATATAGTACATGATATCGGGATTAGGCTCAGCGATCTTGCTCATCAAGATTTAATTATTCACTGTAGATCGGTTCAAGATATCATGGATGCCAAGTCGCGGGGTAAGGTGGCTATGGTTTTCTGTCTTGAGTCCGCGAAGCCAATCGAGAACGAGCTGGACCGCATCGACGTACTGTATGGTCTTGGTATCAGAAGCATGGGTATCTGTTATAGCGAGTCCAACATGCTGGGTGGAGGTATGGGTGAGGCGTTCAAAGACAGTGGTTTGACTGATTTCGGCTACGATTCGGTTAAGAGGATGAATAAACTGGGTATGCTCGTAGATGTTGGGCACACCAATGACAGGTCTGCCATCGAGACCATTGAGGCAAGTGATTACCCCATCTA
>CAYTVK010000323.1:0-2367 GCA_964441725.1 uncultured Candidatus Bathyarchaeia archaeon
CAGTCGGTAGTCTCATCGGCATTGGTTTCTTATTGATGATCTTGGCTGTGGGTATATCATACTATAATCTTTGGAGCCAGATTGAGAACAGCAGCGACGAGACTCTGCAAAACCTGATGGAGCAGGATATGAAAGCCTCTGATGAGAATCTGCAGATACAAGATGTACAGCTCACAGCCGGCAACAGTTTGAATCTTACTATCAAAAACACTGGGTCCATAATATCCAGCCTCAAATGGATAACAGTCATTGATGATACTCTAAACAAGATTATGTACTACAAAGTGGATACGAGCCTCAACCCCCTTGAGGCAGAAAAAGACATAGGCAACTCGTCAATAATAATGAACCCTGCCAACATATACAATATACAAGTCATCACAAGATTGGGCAATATATATTATAGTGAATACCCCATGCCAGAAACCTCAGGCGGTGGAGGAGGAAATTACACCAGTCAATATTACACAGATTATCAGTCGGTGGATGAACATCCGGATACAGCCGTAGGAACTCATTCTTTCTTCGCAGCAATGAAAGGCCAACCAGATGATCTTTTTAACACATTGACAGAGGATTTTCCAGTATCGGTGGTATCCAACACTATTCTAATCAACTTTGAGTCTTTTGAGGGAAGTTATCCTCCTGTTGGTTGGCGTGAGGTACCTGGCGGAAGCAGGTGGAATGCAGAAACAGATCAAGCCTATGATGGAACCTATTCAGCGGACTTTGATGGACAAGCAGGTGGCAGGTCAGGCGATGTATTGAGTCCAGTTCTAAACTGCTTAACTGCACCAATTATCTATGTTGATTTCTGGTATAGAGGCGAAGCTTTAGACCCAGGTACTTATCTTCTTCAGTATTATAATGGCGTGAGCTGGAATACGATAGTGGACCTTGGAAGTCTGGGTGTTGATAGCCAGTGGAACCATTATCAACAACAGATCACGGACCTCCAGTACCTCATAACCAGTTTTCAAATCCGGTGGGTTGCCAACAACATCGCGGCAAACAAACACGCATACTTCGACTATGTTTCGGTGATGCGCGCGCATTATGAACTCGACCTAGAGGTTCAGTGGAGCGGGCTTTCTCCGGCTACATACGAGTATCTCAGCGTGTATGGGGAAACACAGGGCTCTGAGAGTCTGCAGGTTGATGTTTGGGATGGGTCACAGTATGTTACAGTGATACCTGATGTTCAACCCGGTTGGAACAACGTTGACGTTTCAGCCTATCTCACGGGATCAACCTTCAACATCAGGTTCAAAGACACTCTCCAGACAGAAGACTCTACGCAGGATAGCTGGGAGATAGATACCATCTATCTTAATATGTGGAATTAGAGATAAATTGAACAGTCTCTATGAATGATTGTTTTAATCGTGGTAAAGTATAGTTATGTTAGAGAACATGTGTAATTTTGAACTATGCTATCAGAAAAGACCCAAGTTAAGCTGAATCCCATACAATTAACATAATATTTTGTCAAAATTAAAAATAAGCTTTATATGTAAAAAATACATTACTTTTCATGAAGGATTCTTAAATGGAAAAAAGAGGAGTTTCGACATACATATCTGTTTTGTTATTAATCGTTGTGGTTATCGCAGGCGGTCTTCTAATCTATGGATATACAATGGGATGGTTTGGTAGACTGGGAAATCAAGGACAGATGGGCACACTCAGCCTAGACGAGTCCAGCGCTAATACGACGCATATCAACGCATATGTTCGTAACGTTGGCTCAAGCTCAGTGACACTGGACTCAGTGTATGTAGACGGTAAAATCGTAGCAGATACAAATGTATTCGTAGATGGTGTTAATTTAACTACGCCCACAACGATAACACAGAGCTCTGTTGTTTTCGTAAAGATCGTGAATACCGGTGTATCTGGTACAACCTACGAGGTAAAACTGGTCGCTGTTGATAATACCCAGTTGGTATTCAGCGTAAAAGTTAGCTAATAACCCTACCTTTTATTTTCTCACCTTACAAGGTAATATATGTGAAGAGACGCGGCATAAGCGAAATCATATCTACACTTATACTAATCCTCATCGTCAGTGTCTCCGGAACCTACCTGTTCGCTTATAGCACCAACTATATCCAGAGACAAAACGACCACTTTCTAAGAGAAAACGCTCTCACCGTAGGGAAAGCTCAGGAGAGATTCACTGCCACATCTATATGGTGGAGTGGATCAGGAAACTTTCTGAACCTAACCATCTACAATTATGGTCAAAACGATATAGAGATCAGCGATATCTATATCAACGGTATCAGGGTTTCGGATTACTCCTCCGGTCGAGATACTACTATTTTGACCGAGAGACTGTTGCAGATCGGATTTACTTCCCCGGTG
>CAYTVK010000324.1:0-2366 GCA_964441725.1 uncultured Candidatus Bathyarchaeia archaeon
TGAAATAAGGATTAAAACCATTTTTCCCAGAATTTAGCAACACGCTGGCGCGCACCATATAGCTGAATGACTGAGTTCTATGTGTTTAACTATCTATGGAGAATTTTGATTTACCTCTGTTTTTACCCCCTCGGATAGACATATAGATCACTTGTACCTTCAAACACATATGAACTCCTTCAAAGCCTACATTTTCAGAGAAGCCTACAAAGAAACACAAAAACACGGCGATAAACTAGCAGAAACCGAAAAACTGGTCAACTGGAACGCATTCCGTCCCATCATCCAACCCATATACAACAACCAGAGCCCCAGCGGAGGACGCCCTAACATGGACCCCGTGCTTATGGTGAAACTACTCGTGCTCCAGGCATGGTACGGACTCAGCGACCCTGAGCTTGAGCGACAAGCAAGTAATCGCATCGATTTTATGCATTTTCTCGGGTTCCCCGAGAAGGCACCTGACTATAGCACCGTGTGGAGATTCAGAGAACGCCTGGCTGAGACGGGTCGAGATAAGCTTGTCTGGGATGAGTTGCAGCGGCAGCTTGACGAGAAGGGTCTCAAAGTAAAGAAGGGCGTAGTGCAGGATGCTAGCTTTATTACAGCTGATCCGGGGCACGCTAGGTTGGATAAGCCCCGAGGAGACGAGGCGAAAACGAGACGGGGTCGTGATGGCTCGTGGAGTGTGAAGTGTGGTAAGTCATACTATGGGTACAAGCTGCATATGAAGATGGATCTCGGTCACGGTCTCATCAGGGAGCTGGAGGCGTCTACTGCTAGTGTTCATGATAGCCGTGTTGACTTGTCGCTGCCGGGTGAGGTGGTGTACAGGGATAAGGGATACCAGGGCGTGGAGCCCCGTGGCTGGGATGCGACGATGAGGCGTGGTGCTAGAGGTCACCCGCTGGGGATCCGGGATCTGCTTCGGAATAGGCGTATAAACCGGAAAAGGTGTCCGGGTGAGCGGCCGTTTGCGGTGATTAAAAGGGTGTTTGGCTCTGGTCATGTGTTGGTTACATCGTTGGATCGGGTTAGGGTGAAGCTTGTGTTTGCTTGTCTGTGTTTTAACCTGCTTCAGCTGGGTAGGCTGGGGGGACAGCGTAAGCTGTGGATCTGGTGGGGGAGAATGGGTGAAAATGGGCGGTTGAATGTGTGCTGAGTGATTGTTGGGTGAGTGGAGTGGTGGTTAAGCAGGAAAGGTTAGCAGGTTTGATGATGTGTTTTCCTCGAATATATGCAAAAGGACGTTAGCTGAAAGAAACCAGGGATAATCAAAATCCTCTATGGTATCTTCAAAGAAAGAAATTGCTTCCTCTAAAGACCCTGAGAAATCCTCAGAATGATTACCCGAGTCAATATCAACAACCCAAAACGAGAGTTCAATAATTTCTCCGTTCTCTTCATACCAATAATTTTGATAGTTTAATAACTCAGCCCGAATCGGGTTCTGACCTAGTCTATTAGACACGCCAGTTTGATAATTTCCAGCTGGATCAAGAATACAAATATTGTCACCTTGTACAGGTTGGAAAACGGTCAAGTGAGCACTATCTTCCCACTTCATATGTACCAAATAGAGGCGATACTCTTCTTCCAGAATATGTCTTTGAAAATATTTTATCATTGCGTATTCAAGCATCGCTTGGTCGTCGCAATCGCCCTGTTCGTATTCGACAGTAAAGGATAACGGCTGATAGAGATTTTCTATATAAGAAATATGAAATTCTGAAAGCAGTGGGTTCTCTTTATCCCCGTAATATCGATAAGTATCTATTATCGGTACACTCGAGTCATATGCATAATCAATTTCATCTCGTACGTATCTATGAATAGAGTTAAGTCCATCCCATATTTCATCATCATTGCCTGTAATTTCATTTACTTTGAAAGCAATTTTATCCAGTTCTTCTGTCGTAAAAATTCGTGCAAAAGATTCATTCAGAACACAATAACTGTACAAGTCTTGTCTGAAATCAAGAATTTGCTCTGATAAGTTTTTCCAGTTTAAATTGGCGTGATCGAGATCGGCATTTAAACGATTAAAATTTCCTTGGAGAATAGCGTTATCACTTCTAAGAGAATATAATTCATTTTTCAAATCATTCTTTTCTTCAATTATCTTACTCAATTCCGTTGAGACTTGATACAATTTACCTGATTCGACATCCAATGCTTCAACAATACGGTCGTAATCATTAATCGTGGGAGCAATAATAAAGTAAACACCAGCAATTCCAACAATAATTCCTAGAAAAAGACCAATAACCACGCCGGAGGATTGACTCATAGTTCACACACTTCATCATTATCGCTGATGGGGCTGGCTCCGTTGATGCTCTTAGCGTTAGCAATAGTGTACTCGT
>CAYTVK010000325.1:0-2362 GCA_964441725.1 uncultured Candidatus Bathyarchaeia archaeon
AGCGTCCCCTAAACCGTGCCCCAGGAATACTGTGCGCTTTGGAAGCCAAAATCACCGCCGCCCCAGCAATCCATATGCGCATATACCTTCGACGGCTTTGCCAAAGAACGTTTTTGAAAGAAAATCTTTACACCCATACCCCATTACCGTATTATTAAACGCCCAAAACGCTATGTGTCCACTCCGGCGACACTCACTTTAAAATCCAAATGCAACGCCGGGCTTAGTTCTACCGGAATTATGTTTTGGCTTCGCAAAACATCAATTCTTTATTCGTTCGGTGTATAAAATGAATGAGGACTCAAAAATCATTTTCAGTGGACCATTTAAAGGTAAGAAAATCGAGTTTGCTCCCACGACTGGAATCGATAGATTTTTCGGAATTTCCAAAGAGTTCATGAAGAAAATTTTCGATTTTGAGCCAGGCGAATATTTGATTACTGATGAATCCAGCCTTCATGATTTCACTGGATTGGAAGAAATGGAGTTTTCTGATATTCAGAAAAGGATCCAGGATGTATACGATATCGATGTTTCTGACATGGAGTCTGGAAATTTACTCGATATTTTTACAAGAATTTATGAAAACAGATGTAATGGGTCAACATGAGAAAGAGCACCGAACATGGCGTTTCACGCAGACGGTTGTAAGCTGCGGCATTTTAGAAAAATATTGGTAAATGGATGTGTATTACCATTGACCGTTGGCTTTGCTTATACCCGCCGCTGGTGAACTTTTCGTTGGCCTTTAAATTTGAATTAGGAATACTTTTATGGCAGTACTATCAAAAGGAAGACTTGCAAACATGATGTTAGAAAGGCTCCTGGAACTACCCAATGGAGCAAAAAATCTAAAAGATAACATCGTTTTACGCTTAGGTATGATTGGTCAATTGTCCTCCTCTCGTGAAATTAATGCAGCATGGAACGAAACTAAAATTAAAGCCGCAAAACTTTATCCTGATAAATTCATTATTGATGATCGAGGTGTCCTGCATTGGAATGATGGAAGTATAAAGTTCATGGATAAATCAATTTCAAGTACAAATTTCAAAAAACTTAATGAGTTAGCAAATGTTGAGAAATGTGACGTAAATTCAATGGTATCAAAGCTGATATCATTTTATAAAAAAAATAATCAATCATGATGTTTTCTTGGCGAGAGGCCAACATCTGCTATGAGAGGGCCTTTTGCTACGCTGCCGCTACGCAAAAGCCCCTCAAGCATGCGTTCGGCACGAAATTTTAAAATAGGAGTTTGAATAGAGATGATTTGGGCACTGAGAATCGAATGCGTATATGGCCTTTATCTTGAGGAGGAATGTATCAGAACCATAGAGATAGATTCTGGATCATCATTATTTGACCTCCATGAGACCATACAGGATGCCGTTGACTTTGATCGTGATCACCTCTTCGAGTTCTTTGCCGGTCGCAATTATCGAAACCGGAAAGTCGTTTTTGAAGATAGTTTCGACTGGGAAGAAAGTGCTGATATATACACGGAGAAAACTCTTGGGCAGGTATATCCGTTGCCTAAAAGTTGTAAGCTATACTATCACTTCGACTTTGGTGACGATTGGTACTTTGAGATACGAAAAAGCCGAAAGAAATTTCGAGAACCTGAGCCTGGTGTTCGATATCCGCGTGTCGTTGAGTCGATTGGGCCTGCTCCTCAACAATACGGGAGTTTTGATGATGAGTAGGGGCCGAACCTATCACTGGAGAGGGACCGGGAAAAGCCGAGGCTTTTTATAAAGGCATATCTTACTGAAATTTTGAGCCTTTTACATAGGCTTTCGGTCATCGTTTCCCGGCCCCTCAGTTTTTCGTTATAATTAAGAGAATGAAAGAGATTACAAATCGATCTGCCTTATATGTTATTCCAAAAGGACCTTTTACTGAGTGGGCAAAACTGTACAATGAAGGTCCAATCGAAGAACTGGAAGACAGATTAAAAGAAAAGCACGTTTATTTAGTTGAATGGCTTTACGATGATGAACCTATAGAGGTATTGAGACCATATTATCTTGAAATTTTTGAATATGAATTATTGAGTTGGAATAGTTATAAGCATGAATGGCCCGAAGATAGAAGTTTGGAATTATTTCTGAAATGGTTTGATGTCAAACTCTGTAGAGATCTATATGATTTAGAAACTCAAAAAATAATATCGGAGAAATTATAACATGTCATTTAAGAGGGACCGGGAAATCCGTGCCACTTTTGAGAGGTATTCTTTTATCCGGCTTTTTTTCGTTTTTCCGAACGTATTCTCACACCGTTTCCCGGCCCCTTAATTCTGCGTTGTCGCGCCGAGCAAAGCTCGGCGTATCTTGCGGGGTGAAAGTCCCTGTCGGGA
>CAYTVK010000326.1:0-2321 GCA_964441725.1 uncultured Candidatus Bathyarchaeia archaeon
AGCCTGGGCTTGACGCTGAGATGATGCTTTCACCGTTCTCAAAATATGTTGTTATGTTAGCGGTGGTCTTGTATTGTCCGCTGTTTATCTTTACGGAGGGCTCTACTGTTGCGATGTTGATGTCACTACTTGAGAGATATATTGTGGTGGTGGAGGTAGCTGGAGTAGGGTTGCCTTCATTGTCTTGCAGCTGAACAGTGATAGCCTCATTATTTTTTCCATCCGGTAAGAGAATGTTGGGATTAAAATACAACACAACATGTTTAGGAGATTCAGATTCAAGATACGTATTGACAGTTTCCTGTCCCGGCGCAAATCCCTGTGCCTGAGCAGAGATAACTGATTCACCCGGTAGCTTACCGGATATAGTAAACTCGGTTGAGGCGTAGTTTGATCCTTTCTTTATTACTAGGTCCTGCGTTACCGTGCACACGGTCTGGTTTGATGATGTTAGCGTGATGTCCACATCATCCTGTGCGGGGAAAGGCTCACCGTTGCCATCCACTATCTGAACAAGTACTTTGCCGGTCTCACCGATTTTGGCTGGCTGAGAACTTGGTGAAGTATAGACCACAAGGCTGGCTTCAAAACTTGATTTTATTACTTGGAGATATTCATCTCCACTTGCATATCCAGGGCTACTGGCTGTTATGAGGGTTATTCCTGATGACTTTTTTGTTGTAAAGGTTGCTTTATCGTAAGAAGCGCCTTCAGGTATCGTGATAAACTCATCAACGGTACCGACGTTGAGGTTACTGCTGGTTATGTGGATAGGTGTATCCCTTGGAGCAATGTATGGTTCTCCCTCAGCTGTTTGAAGTTCTATCATGATTATCTCGTGACTTTGTCCATCTGCATTGATTATGTTTGGTGAAGGAGTTACAACGATAACCGGGGATTGAGCTTGAGCTACACCAATGTAACTTGTTATATTTATGAATAGAAGAAGAGTGAAAATGATGCAGGTCTTATTTTTTATTTTCAACGGTTTCACCGAGTTGTGTGATTTTGTTTAGTTGAAGCTTAAGTCTTTTGTCTTCTTCATAATATCAGATAACCCCTTTTGGAACTCCTCAAGGTTATTAGATGTCTCGAATAGGTCTGTAAGATGATCTATCTCATCGATATAATCCTCAATCTTCTCATCTCCTTCGAGTACAATGCAGAGAACTCTGTTGTCTTTCTTTCCAAGAACTCCCAGCTTTGTACCGTTAAATTGGAGAAGTATTTTTTCTTGATCTTCTCTTAGCTGATCATATAAATCATAGATTGATTCAAGATTAATCCAGTTGAGACTACTTGGAGGTTTCCATTCCTTAGGGAACTTTGTTATATTGATTTTGCCTCTCTTTTTCTCGATCAGTAAGAGTGACAAGAATCTGTTATAGCCTTTTAGAAGCTCACCGTGTTTGTCAAAGTCGATCATCTTAAATTCTTCACGAGGAGGCCCAGCAGGCATACTGTCTTCAGGTAACAGATAGCCATCGCTTGTGGCTTTTGCCAAAAAGGTAGGTTTCTTTGAGTCCTTTTGATCAACAAGCTGGTTTACTATCTGTCTTCTCTGTGCAACGTATTCGTCTGCTGAAATTCTATCATTAATGAAGTCATTATCTAGATTGTATAATCGATCCTGTATTTCCCGTGACTCCGTGTCTTCTCCGAGATTTGGGACAAGTGTTAGTGGCTCTATTGTTGGCTCAGCTAATGATTGATGTTGGGGCTGACGTGTAGGTGTTCCCGGTATCATCTGAAGTGCCTGTGGTCCAGAAGGTATCATTATGGTAGGACTGAGTATGTCGGCACCTGTGAGTGTCTGGATTTCAGCGCTGGTCTTCCAAGCGTCGATGCAAAGTTTGCATACATCCAGAGGTATCTCGTCAACGTCGATTGGGCACGCCCTCGCCTGTATGAAGGCGCATTGTCGCGTGCTTATGGTTTCCTGCCTCCTAGGTTTTCTTTTATGTTGGGCCAGAACAGGTAGGCTATTAGTATTATTCCTAGCGTTGCGATTCCGGCAGGGGTACGCATCCACAGGAAGTAGCCGCCAATGTTTCTGATTATACCGCTCTGTACGCCCACTACGTTGCCTGATGAGACAGTCCAGGGGTCTACGCTTGGGTTATTGTCTCCTTTTGTCTTGAAGTATACCTCGTTGCTATCGTATGTTATCTCTACTACTCTGTGGGTGATGAGTGTTCCCTTGAGGTATTCTTTTGGGGCTCTGAATGTGATTATGTCGCCTACCTTGATGTCGCCGGGTGCTACGCCTTTTACGTAGATTAGGTCGCCTATGTTGATGGTAGGCTCCATGCTCCCTGTGG
>CAYTVK010000327.1:0-2312 GCA_964441725.1 uncultured Candidatus Bathyarchaeia archaeon
GGACGTTAGCTGAAAGAAACCAGGGATAATCAAAATCCTCTAAAGGAAGAGGCAAATAATTAATCAATCGCGGTAAGCCCATTACTAAATCAAATAGTTCGAAGATATACAATTGCACAAAGATTCTTCAATCATACCAAAAGCGTCAATGTTGAGTTTAAGATATTCTCACCCCTCCTAGAAATGCTATCCGAGGATGAGATAATAGATTTCGGAAAAATGGTTGGAGCCACAAGCGTCAGGGAGAGCATCGCAAACCGGTGCCTACCCCTGGACTTTGAGTCAGTTAATTCTCTGATAGAGGAAGTCTACGATTGTTACAGTGGATGGTTCAAGTGTAATACATACAAAAACGGCGTTGAATATGTATTTAATTTGCAGCATATGTGGTAAAAAAGGGAGTTTATTCATCAATAGCTTCATGGAATCCCTGTTTGCAACCCTTCTTGATATATCTATAAAGTCAGAAATTTACAATGACAGAGTCATTGTAAAAATCCCATCGAGGCAGATTACATAGTTAATCCATGTGTGCCAGATAAGCTTGGGCATCTTAAACACATAAACACCTAAAACAATATGCTTATAAGTGGATAAGTGCATATGATATTATGTGGATAAGCACGGTGAAGCAAAGATGAACACAAGAAAACCAAAAAACGAAAGCATGAGACACTTTGCTTACTGGAAAAACATCTAGCGAGTGGCACGCAAAAAAATATTAGGCGAAAAACATGGGAAGAATCAACGCGCTGATCTCAGACGAACTGGAGAAGGAGCTAAGGCTCAAAACCATCGAGGTATTCGGGGGAAAAAAAGGCGACCTATCCAGAGCAGTCGAAGAAGCCATAAAAACTTGGGTCACCAAGAAGCAAAACTAGCGAAACAAACTCAAAGTGAGCAGCGACAAATAACAGGATAACCCCCCCCGCACGCGATACAAGATAAGTGTAATATCATAAGGAACGCATGTGAAAAGATAATTACCGCATTTTAGTTGACGGATTTAAGTAAAGGAGAAAAAACTATGACAACCGATATTCAAGAACAAGAGACCCGTCGTTTAGACATCCTGAATGGAATAAACAAAGGCTTCGGTACCTCAAAGATCGCAAAAAACCTAGATGTTCCTCTCTGGATCGTAATAGGCGACCTGAAGAGGATGAGGCACAACAAGGACTCCGAGCTCAAAGAGGCGTACAGTAATGCCTTAGAACAGGTCCGGGTGAAGAAACAATTAAACGCTAATTTATCTGACGAGAGATTCCACAACATGACTGGAATGACCTTTAAAGAAAAGACATTCAATAACATGATGAGTTTCTATGCACCTGAACTCAAAAAGATACTTCAAGCCGAAAGCGAAAGCGAAGCGATTCGAGGTCTCCCCGCTAGCGTTAAGAAAACTTTGAAGCGTAACGGGATCATCGCTAATGGCTGGAAATCTCCTCAAATCACCGCAGTTGCCCGTACTTGTTTAACACGTATGCGCTCTGTGAATTGATAAACCTGTACGAAAATGAAACCGTAGACTCTTAGAAAGATGTAGATGAGATGCGATGAATCAAACAGCGGCAATCAACCAGAATGAGTCCGGTTCAAGGTTTGCATGCTCAGAGGTACGAAAACTCTTACCCCAAGATCTTCTAGCTAACATCACAGTACTCTATCTAGTCTGGGGTTATGTCACTATAAGCCCACGAAAATTATCGAGACTTGATTGGCCAAAAATGAATGAATATATTAAACATATGGGCGGTATCTGGGTTTCAAATAATAGATATGGTCATTGGAGCATTCCCTTCTCCCGAACACGTTAATGGTGTTTCAAGACGATTATCTGATAACGCTAATGGCACTACAAGAAATGTATATATAAAACCAATTATTTCTCTTCATAACGGACGCCTCAAACGGGTAATTGACATAAAAATATTAATTTTTATTATGAATCATACACATTTTTTAAATAAATACATCTCCTTTAAATGGTACGCACCGCATACATACTTAGGTTTAAATTTTGGGTAAACGACTAGTAAAGAATGAGGGAGACATCCGCAAAGGAATGATGTACCCTAATAAGAATGACATTCTCGGCATCGTGATAAAGAACTATGGCCAAACACGCATGAACATCAAGTGCCAAGACGGCGAGACCCGCATCTGCCGAGTGAGAGGTAAGATGAAGAAGCGGGTGTGGGTGCGCGAAGGTGACGTGGTTCTCATAAGTCCATGGGATTTTCAGTCAGCAGAGAAAGGCGACATCATATTCCGTTACACAAATAACCAAGCCTTCCTCTTGAGGGAAC
>CAYTVK010000328.1:0-2310 GCA_964441725.1 uncultured Candidatus Bathyarchaeia archaeon
CGAGGTGTACCCTCCAGCTAGGCAGAGGCTGCAACACGAATTCCTTGATGTTCTTACCCATCATCATGCCTTTCAGCTGGAACGCGCCATGCTCGTTACTCCGCGTACCATACCCCATCATTGGGGTATCTTTGTTAAACCAGACGAAGTCCCCGCCCTCCACGAGACCCGGTGGTGTCACCTTGTGCGCTATAGGTATACCGAGTTCTTTGAAGGCTATCTCCATTAGCGTAGGTTCTACGAATCTGGCTGCGTACCTCATGCTCAGTATGTTGGCTCCCATGTTCGTCACCATTGCCACGTCCCTCGTGTAGACTAGGTTAGGCAAGACGCTCGCGATCTGCCTATATTTATCATCAAGCAGGTCGCTCAGCATTATTACTTCAACTCCCTCCGCCTTTAATGCGTCAGAGTAGCTGTCATGTTCCCGCTGGAACTCCTTCCAGTACACTGGGTCTCTGAAGAGGTAGTCATTCTTGTTTTCAGTTGTGACTACCCGCATTCCCTCGTCTGGGCGGTGCATTAGGACTTTTCTCAGTTTTCCGTACTCAGTTTGAGCGCCGTATTTCATATTGGTCAGGTGGAGAAGGTAGGTTCTTGTTATTTAATGGTTGAGCAACGTTTCTTGGTGGTTTTAGCTAAGTTGTATTAGTCTCGTCGTAATTACTGATCATAGAACCATGGGATTTTTATTCTATGTAATCTTAGGATTCAAGATATAGTTTGACTCTGAGAAAGGAACTGACAGACAGCGATGTTCGGCAGCTTGTCCGAGACTCATTGAACCTGATCAGCAGAACTCAGAGACAGCTAAACCTACCCATTATGCCCAACTTTCCATCAACCACAAAGCGCCTCAAGCAGGGCAACTTCAAAGCCATGTACATCAACAACCCGAAGGGCAAGAACTATAGCATGGATTTTGGGAGCTTCCGCCCCCCAGCCAGCATATTCTTGGATAAGCGGTTGCCTTCAAGCGATCACCCGCTGGATATGCCTGATTTCGCGGACACCCTGACTGTGTACAGCGCGGTTCATGAGATCCTTCACGCTGATGACCACGCGGGTGGCGACGAGTTGCTACTGACAACTTGCAGACATATACTTGAGGCGCATGAGGACAAGCTGGCGCGGAGCCTGCAGATAATTATCAACGAGGGTGGGAACAATATCATCAAGGACTATGAGGACCTGGCTACTCTCTGGGCCATCCAATATGTGAATATGGTGACTCATTACAGGGGCTACGTGGTGCTCAGGCATATGCAGTTTCCCAAGATCGAGCAAATCTGGTCAAGGCTCAGCAACGACTACTTCCCCCCTAACCTGTTGACCTGCATAGAGGTCTCAAGGGGAACAGATTACGTGTTCAGCTTATTCACCGAAAAGATTGGCGAGTACTGCCTCATCGAGGCTCTAGAGGAGTACAGCTGCATGAAGGAGCGGGAAACCCAGAGCTACATGGTCTAGGTAAGCTTAAAGAATAATCTACGAGTATTTTCTCTCATGCTCTTCGATACCCTAGTTGACACATATCAGAAGCTTGAGTCCACAGCGAGCCGCCTTGAGATGACGGATATATTAGCGGAATTATTGAAGGAAGCCACAGTCGAGGAGATAGACAAGATTATCTATCTTACTCAGGGCAAGATTCACCCCGACTGGAAGGGTGAGCCTGAGATCGGTATGGCTGAGAAGATGGTGATAGAGACCCTCACCAGGGTAACCGGGTTGAAGAAGTCCGCGGTTGAGCAGATGGTTCAGGAGCTCGGGGACATCGGTTTGGCCGCCGAGGAGGCTATGAAAAAGAAGAAGCAGAAGGGGTTTTTCAGTAAGAGTCTCAGCGTTGCGGATATCTACACTGGGCTGGATGATATCGCTAGGCGTGAGGGCTCTGGGAGCTCAAAGCAGAAGATGGATCGCCTCGGCAGCTTGATGGCTGACTCCAGTCCAATAGGGGTGCGCTACCTGAGCAGAATGGTTGAGGGAAAGCTCAGGCTGGGAATAGGCGACATGACCATACTGGATGCATTGGCTCAGGCATACACAGAGTCGAAGGATAAGCGCCCAATCCTTGAACGTGCATACAATCTTAGCAGCGACCTCGGGGCAGTGGCGGTGACGCTTATAGAAAAAGGCATAGGGGGCGTGGAGAACTTCAAGGTACGCGTAGGGTACCCCATACGAGTGATGGCCGCTCAGAGGCTGTCAACGGCTGAGGAGATCATCGAGAAGCTGGATGGCCACTGTTCAGCAGAGTACAAGCTGGATGGTGAGAGGTTCCAGATACATAAGGCTGGAGATGAAATC
>CAYTVK010000329.1:0-2307 GCA_964441725.1 uncultured Candidatus Bathyarchaeia archaeon
CCGTTTTTATGCTCATTTATCTTCTTTGATAATGTTTATAGGAAAAGTTCAGGCTCTTTTCTTGCTCCATGCTCCGTGGAGAGCCACTTAGCAGCCTTGAGAACCCCTTCATGCTCCCAGTGACGAGCCCAAGTGGGACAGACCTTAACACACGCAGTACAGGCTGTGCAGTCATCAATCTCAGTCTCCACCACATCTGTCACCGTTATACATCCTGTTGGACAAACCTTAGCACATTTTCCGCAAAGTATGCATTTATCAGGGTCTGTTATAGGACTTCTTCCACCTGTCTTTCCGCCTTCCTTGTATGGATGATTTCCGGGTATCGCTGGTTCATCGATTTCCTTCGCATCTAGTTTCTGCTTTATTTTTTCACCGAACGCGATGGCTTTCTTTAGGTCTTCTGAGTCCGGTCTCCCTGTGGCTATCGGTGTGTCTGATGTGTCGAAGCTGTGTTCTCCAATGAAGGCTCCAGCCCCTATTATCTTGAATCCATTGGGCTCAGTTATGTCTTTGAGTTCAACAAGGGCGTCTTCAAACGCCCTGTTCCCGTAGACCGCCACAAGTATCGCTGGGGTGTTTTTTCCGTTGAGTTTTTTCAATCGTTTAGCCGCTGTCGGCGCGACTCTGCCACTATAGACAGGAGCCGCTATGATCGCTAGGTCCTTCTCTCCGAGGTTGTGTGTTTTCATCTCCGAGTTCGAGAGTGTGAGATCGATGGTGTCGTACTCGATTCCGATTCCCTGCTGGATGGCTTTCACTGTCTTCTCTGATGTACCCGTGGGTGAGTAATAGACTAGTTTGACTTTCTCGATTTTCATACCCCATAGATTGGGTCTATTCTTATAAGTCGTCTTCCCTGTCTCGTGGTTAAATTTAACCAGCCCTCACCCAATGTATCTTTATGAGTGATTATCTCTTCCCCCACTATACCAATCCCGGCGCAGACTCCATAGGACAAAAAATATTACCCCTACGTGAACGCATGGATGTCTATAACAGCTGGTTGAAGAAGCGCCTAGAAAACCTACTGCCTCATCTCATGGATGAGACAGGCATCGATATGTGGCTAGTCATCGCCCGCGAATACAACGAGGACCCCGTGATCATGAGCCTCTTACCCGAGCCAAATCTATACGCGCGTCGCAGAACTATACTCGTCTTCCACCGCAAACCCGAAGGCGTTGAAAGGTTGGCTGTTTACCGTTATGGCTTCGGAGACTTCTACAAGGGAATATGGAACCCAGACGAAGAAGAACAATACGAGTGCCTAGCAAAGATCATCAAAGAACGCAACCCCGAGAAGATAGGCATCAATGTCTCCAACACTTCCGCGTTCGGCGATGGATTAACCCACGGAGAATACAATCTGCTAGTGAATGCCATAGAAGACTACTCCAAGAGACTTGTCCCCGCAGAGACCCTTTGCATAAGGTGGCTTGAAACCCGTATCAAGGAAGAGCTTGAAACATACCCAACGCTCGTTGAACTCACCCACACTATAATCCAGGAAGCATTCAGCAACAAGGTGATCACCCCCGGAATAACTACTGTGGATGATGTACAATGGTGGATGCGTCAGAAGATGCTTAGTTTGGGTGTTGATATGTGGTTTCCAGCCACAGTAGATCGACAGGGACACGGTGATAAATACGATGATAACGAGAAATCCAATGTGATCCACCGTGGAGACCTGCTCCACTGCGATATCGGCTTCTACTATCTTGGCTTGGCTACGGATGTTCAGCAGAACGCCTACATACTCAAACATGGGGAAACCGATGCCCCACTGGGACTCAAGGATGCACTGGCAGACGCAAACAAGCTACAAGACTACCACGCCGAGGCTATGAAGACCGGCAGGACGGGAAACGAGATACTGAAGATAGCTCTCGATAACGCCAACGAGAACGGACTGAAACCTAGCATCTACACCCACCCCATCGGTGTTCACGGGCACGCAGCAGGACCCACCGTCGGCCTCTGGGACCAGCAGGGTGGAGTACCGGGTAGGGGCGATTATCCATTGCACCCTGATACATGCTACGCCATTGAACTCAACGCCAAGCGAAATGTCCCAGAGTGGGACGAACAGGAGGTACGCATGAGTCTTGAGCAGGACGCATGGTGGACCAGTGAGAAACTCGTATTTATGGCGGGGCGACAGAAGAAACTGCACTTGGTGAGTTAATATGAATGTCAAGGAGATTGGACGAAAAGCGTTAGAATACGACAAATACAGCGGATGCAGCCAGAGCGTACTGCTAGCACTGCAGGAAGCCTTCAACATAGGTGATCATGAGAGCT
>CAYTVK010000330.1:0-2305 GCA_964441725.1 uncultured Candidatus Bathyarchaeia archaeon
AGCCCAGATGGGAGCACCCCAGCCAGCCACCCAGTTGAAAGCGGATACACAAGTTACATCATAGACATAGACGGATTCACAATATTTCACGCAGGTGACTCCAAGAACATCCCAGAGTACACTGAGCTAACGGGCACCATAAACGTAGCCTGCCTGCCTTTGGGACCTGGATGCCAGACCATGTGTAACGATGAGGTTGTTGATGTTGTTAAGGTGATCCAGCCAGACTACCTGATACCCATCCACTACACAGAGGAGAGTTTCAGCAGCTTCGACAGAATCTACAAGAGATACGTGGAACCAGACTGCACGGTATGCAGCCTCGAAGAGTTCACATCATACACATTTGATACCAAATAAGGCTGCATAGGGGCATCTTTAAGTTTAGTCTGGATTAATATCACTGCATCAGAGTTGAAAGGATTGACTAAAAAAGAAGACCTAGGATACTCCACAAAATGCGTACACATCGGCACCGAACCCGACCCAGCGTGGGGCTCCATCGTCACCCCCATCTACCAGACATCAACATACGCCATACCGGACGTAAGAGAACTAATCGAACGATACAGAAACAAGAAACCCGGATACACATACACCAGCACGGGAAACCCAACCCAGCGAGCGGCAGAGATCAAGATCGCAGCCCTCGAAGGAGGAGAAGACGCAGCTGTATTCTCTGCGGGGATGGCGGCAATAACATCATCAATCACAAGCATGGTGAAGAAAGGCGACGAGATACTAGCACCCACAAACCTCTACGGGGAGACATTCCGATTCTTCAGACGAATGGACACCGAGGTGGGCGTCAAGACCCGCTTCTATGAGACCACGGACATCGAGGCGGCTGAAGACCTCATCAACGATAACACCAAGGTAATCTACCTTGAGACCCCCACAAACCCCACCCTAACCCTCGTTGACATAGCGAAGGGAGCAGAGATCGCCAAGAAACATGGAATCACATCAATAATTGACAACACCTTCGCGTCCCCCTACAATCAGAGGGCGTTGGAGCTGGGAGTAGACATTGTGGTGGAGAGCGCCACAAAGTCCCTCTCAGGGCACCATCAAGTAGTATGTGGAGTAGCTGTCAGCGACAAAGAGCGCATCAGAACCATCAAGCATATGCGCTCCGAGTACGGACAGACGCTAGACCCCTTCGCAGCCTTCCTACTCATAACAGGCATACAGACGATGGCGCTGCGAGCTGAGCGATACAACTACAACGCCCTTTCGCTAGCCCAGTACCTTGAGGACCATCCCAAGATAGAGAAAGTCTACTACCCCGGTCTCCCAAGCAACCCACAGTATGAGTTAGCCAAGAAGCAGATGCATGGCTTCGGAGGCATGGTGGCGTTTGAGGTCAAAGACGGACTGGATGGAATAACACGAATGTTTGACAACCTCAAACTGGTCAAGCTGGCAACATCTCTGGGAGGCGTTGACACCATCGCGACCATCCCATCCATCTCAACCCACGGCGGACTCAGCAGAGAAGATCAGGAAAAGATGGGCATCACACAGGGTCTGGTACGTGCCTCAGTCGGCATAGAGGACTTCAAAGACCTCAAACAGGACTTTGAGAACGCCCTATCACATGTCTAAAACAGCACTCCTTAACGGGGGAAACCTCGTTACCACACCACTTTTTGTAACTTCCTCAGTGAAAACAAGTTCATCCTCTAAGGCGGTGGCGCAAGCGACCAAGAGTACAGAGATACATGACTCTATTAAGCAGAATCAGGCTGGACCAAGCTAAAGTCAACATACAGCATCCAGCAAAGTAATGAAAAAACGGGGATCATCGCACCATTGTGGATGACCCTGATTGGAATCACACTAGCAATAACGATAAAAGGTATGAAGACAGCTACGCTGGTTCCACCATAACGGTTTCTATCTGAGGAGCCTCCAAGGTGACCAATTCAGGCTCATAGAAGATTACGGTGAAATTCTCTGTAACAGCCTCTACATTAGCTCCGCTGGGAACAGCGAAAACCTTTCCAAGAATATGCGACCTGCCTCCAGCCATGTTACGGGCAAAGGTATTCAGCCTCTTCACATCCTTGCCTGATATTCTCTTCAAGGGTTTAGCGTCAACCACGACTCTCTCAATAAGGTTATCCGAGTTTCTTCGCTCGACGATGAAGTCTGGCTTCTTCTTATCCTTACCCTCTCTACTCTGGACTGTCCATCCTTCTTTCTTCGGGTACTTTCTCTGTAGCTTATCCATGATTCTTCTGGACTCAACTTTGTTCAATCTTATCGTCAAGAAAGCAGTCGGTACTGAATTAGAGATTGT
>CAYTVK010000331.1:0-2303 GCA_964441725.1 uncultured Candidatus Bathyarchaeia archaeon
TCGGGATATTTCTCGACATACTCTGACTTTATCAGACAACTTCGAGCAAGTGTATGTCCGTTGCTCATTATTCCACTGTTGACGCCGCTCTCATACCTGATTTTTCCACCACTGCGTACCCCGATTATCTTGTCGCCCGGTTTGATCATCTCACCTGAGACAACTTTGTTGAGGGGAACTCTTCCAAACATGGTTACACAGACATCCAAGGTTCTGAGGAGATCAGGGAGATCAGCGGTCTCACCACCGGCAAACAATACAGGTGTCTTCTCGGACTCCAGCACTTTCAGGCAGTCGCCGAATCCCTCAGAGAGGGATTTGAGCATATCAACTCTCTTAATCAGCAGCGTGTTGAAGGCAACGTAATCGACGAATGAGACAGGCTTGGCTCCAACACATACAAGGTCATTGATGTTCATAGAGAGAGCGTCCTGAGCCAACCCACGAAACCATTTCGCGTCACCAGATTCACGGTAACTGATATACGCCATAATGGGTTTGCTCCCAGCGGAATCAGTGTGAACCACAAGCCCCATATCAGGGTAATCAGGGTCACGCTGAACTACGCAGAAGGCGTCCGGGTAGAAATTATTTACGACTTGTTTGAAGCTCTCGATTCCCTTCTTCTTTACATCTACTCCAAGCTCCTCGTATCTGGACAATCAATGCACCTTGCCCTAGGGTATACTGATGAGTTTATAAAAGTGAGTCAATCAGGCTTTTATCCACAAGATAGCAACCCTCCCTAGGCTTCCCGAACAGGTTTACAAATACACCGGGATAGTTGCCTTCCAGAACACTCCAAACTGGGTCTCCTCTCTCACCATAATACATCCAGATGCGAACATCCTCACGCCGAAGCCAATCAAGATAAGCGTCTGGATCGTCAACACCATAATACTGGGGACCATAATGATTGCTGATCAGGGACCCAGCTGGAACACCCCAATCAACGGTAAGTCTGTAAAGCATACTCGGCATATCACATACAATAACCCCACCATGATACTGTTCACCAACCCTATCCGCTACACTGAACTCAGTCGCTACAGTAGACTGCAGCCCAGAGTACTGGGGAAGAAGCAGCAGGAAAAAGGAGAGAAACAACAACACTACGCTGCTCTGAAGTAACGCAGCCAAAGTTGTTCTACCCGAGAAGTGTCTCATCCTTGAGACGAGGTGAAAGAACAGGGGTAACCCCAGCGCTATGATGGGGATAATGAAACGAAGCATTATCAACAAATAGACGCGATCAGAGTCAAAATAAGGCAGAAACAATGGACCCATCACCATCAAGGCTGAGACCCAGTAGAGCTGAGGCTCATACCTGAACCACTTCCTGTATGCCATATATGGTATCAAGAAGAGACCTAGTAAACCGAGCAGAATAATCATCAACCCATAAACTGACTGGGTCCATATGTTGAGACGTGCCCCAAGCCAACCCATCATCACATCAAAAAAGGGCAGCCCTTTGAATTTCGAGGTGTATCCACCGAAAACACTGTAGAGGCTATAATACAGGGGATAAACGGGGTTACCCGTCTGGATGTAGATATGCAGAGATGGTAATCCCCAGGCTACTAGCCATCCTAGAATATAGGGCTGACTATCTGTGAACAACCGCTCACGAAGAATAAAACCAGCCAATATGAGAACAGAGACCCATGTATACTCTATCCGGGAATGAGACGCCAAACCAAGGCAGACCCCAGACCAGAAGTGATTAGATCTCATCAAGTAGAGCGAAGCCAGCATAAAGCTCAACGCGATGGTATCTTGCATACCGATAGAGTCAAAGAAAACGGCTACTGGAAATATGGCGAAACAAAAACCACTCCACAATGCGTTCTCCCTGCTGTAATACACCGAGACCACCTTGTAGACCAGCACAGCGTTCACCGAGCCCATGAAGATGTTAAAAACACGGATAATCTCGATGCTACTCGTTCTAAAAACCCAGAGAAGAAACGCCTGAATCAGATGAGGCACCATACCCCAGTAATAATCGCAGCCGAGAAGGTCCCAGAGCCTTCCCTGAGACAGACCGATTTTTAGCGTCATGTAGCTGATAAGCCAGTGATGATAACTATCACTGTTCCAGTCTATGGGAATCAACCAGAATGCTAGGAGTCTGAAAAATAGCGCCACTAGAAAGATTAAGTGGATATCATGCTTTCTCAGAAAATCCCTGATTCCATCCATAATATATTCAATTCAGATTGATAGTTATATATTTTAAATAAATCTAAACGTTAAGTCTCTATTTTTCCGCGTCTTTGGAACGACTTGTAAAAGGAAGA
>CAYTVK010000332.1:0-2284 GCA_964441725.1 uncultured Candidatus Bathyarchaeia archaeon
TCCACTTTAATTGATCTTGTCACAGGGGAGACCACTCCGAAGGCAACTTCAAACTGGTGTCTTGAAATAATGAAAAAGGGTCCAAGCATTGCATCTGGTTAGTGACAATCAGAGCCCAATCCATAATTTTATCCCAACTTTTGGGTACTAGTAATTAGAAGGCTTCTATCATGGGTAAATGGTTGAACTTCAAACTCCATAAACAGGAAATCATAGCAGGCAAAGGCGTAATAGCCTCAAATCACCCACTCGCAAGCTCCGCTGGAGTAGAAATGTACGCACACGGGGGCAACGCCTTCGACGCAGCAATAGCAACCTTGTTCGCCCTTACGGTGGTTGAGCCCATGATGGTAAGCGTATTCGGGGCAGGCTTCTTTGTAATTAGAGACGCTGAAACAGGTAGAATAGAGACCATCGATAACTATGCGGTGGCTCCATTGGCAGCATCGGACACCATGTACGAGATGGTTAAAGAGCGCAAACCGGGGCAGAACATCTTCGAGACAGGGGGTAGAAAGAACCTAGCAGGTCCATTGGCTGTGGCGACACCGGGTACATTGAAGGCGTGGGAGTACGTTAATCGACACTATGGTGAGCTCGATCTTGCCACGGTTATGGCTCCAGCGATCCGGTTGGCGAGAAACGGTTACAGGTCCAGCGTTTACATGAGCCACGTTGTTGACCTCTGCAAAGAGGAGATGGCTAAACACCCTGAGACAGCGAAGACCTATCTTCCACATGGGAAACCAGTCAAACCAGACACCTTCATCAAGTTACCCGAATACGCTGATACGCTACAGAAAATAGCGAAAAAGGGCTCAGATATTCTGTACAACGGTGAAATTGGGGCAGAGATCGCTGGATACATGGAGGAAGCCCACGGAATCATCACAAAGCGGGATCTAGAAGAGTACAAACTAATAATGAGGGAACCAGTACACGGAACCTACAGGAACGACTACGATATATACGCGATGGCTCCGGGTAGCAGCGGCGGCACCCACATAATACAGATGCTGAATATTTTGGAGAACTTCGACGTAGGCTCACGGGGGTTCGGCTCCCCTGAGCACATTCACTTGATGGCTGAGACCCTTAAGATCGCTTTCGCTGATCGTCAGAAATACATGGGGGACCCGGCTGTAGTGGATATCCCGTTGAAGGGACTGTTATCGAAGGGCTACGCAAAGAAACGAGCTGGGGAGATAGGCGATAAAGCCAAGTCCTACAGTTCCGGTGATCCGTTCGGTTACCAGCATGAGAGCGCAAACACAACCCACATGTCAGCCATGGACAGCGATGGCAACATAGTGACAGCCACACAGACGCTCAACGGTGTCTTTGGCTCAATGGAGACCGTGCCAAGACTGGGAATCCTGCTGAACAACTGCATGGCGTTATTCGACCCACGGCCCGGTAGAGCCAACTCAGTGGCGCCTGGGAAGAGAATGCTGAGCTCCATGTCCCCGACAATCATCTTGAACAAAGGGGAACCCTATCTATGCATCGGCACACCGGGTGGGTTGCAGATATTCCCCAGCGTCACACAGGCAATTGTGAACATCATAGACTTCAAGATGAGCATACAGGAGGCGGTTGAGGCGCCAAGAATCTGGACGATGGGAATCAAGGGGACGCCGGGAGAGAAACTGATAATGGAGAAGGTCTTCTCGGAGGATACCAGAGATCGGTTGCGGGAAAAAGGTCACGATGTTTTCGCGATAAACCGAGTAGCAGGAGGAATGAATGGTGTTCTGCGGGATGATAAGGGAATGCTTCACGGTGGGGCGTGCTGGAGAGCGGATGGTTCGCCTATGGGTATGTCTGGTGGAAAAACCATGGCTGAGCTTCTGGAGCCTGATCCCCCCTACTGAGGCTCTGGGGTAGAAATAATAAGCATTGAACTGTTGTTGTTATCATGGATAAGAGAAAAGCAGCGGTGATACTGGTATCAATTGTCCTTGCATTTGGATTCTACTTCATATACAATAGCAGCATCATCTACTGGGACGCATACGCCTACGAGGTAACACCAACAGAAGATATCGACCCAGATTACACAATACAGCTAACCAGCCAGGACCTAGTCGCATACCCTGAGCTAGCAGCTAAACTTGATGAGGTTAATCAAGCAAATTGGACTATGATGACCTTTGAAGAGGGA
Source organism: uncultured Candidatus Bathyarchaeia archaeon (assembly GCA_964441725.1). GTDB lineage: Archaea > Thermoproteota > Bathyarchaeia > TCS64 > TCS64 > RBG-16-57-9. Next base: position 2,165 of record CAYTVK010000332.1, read on the forward strand.
AACGCAATCCACCAGTATGAGGACTTGTTGGAGTCAAAAGATGCTAAAACACCCTATGACCTCGTGTTCCTCCAGACCGAGGAACAATCATATGCTGTCAACTTCACCATGTATGGTGGG
>CAYTVK010000333.1:0-2278 GCA_964441725.1 uncultured Candidatus Bathyarchaeia archaeon
TATCCAGTACGCCTCCCGTGTATTCCGCGATCTCGACGGCTTTTCCTATTGCCCCGCATTCAGTGGAGCTTAGCCCATAGATGAGCGGTCTCTTGGCTTTGGACAGTATCTCTACTGCTCTCTTCACAGCGTTTTCAAGTGTTTCCTCTTTTCCACTGATTGAAGGTGATGTTATGCGGTTTTCGTGGTGATTCAGGAACTTGGACCTCGAAATGGTGCACGCGTTTTTCGCTTCCTCGATATGACCATCCTTGAGTGATATTTCTATGTCGTCACAGAGGCATCCACAGAATGGGCAAACAATGTCTTGATGCTGCAATTAGACGCCTCCCCTGAGTTTTTCCACTATTTCTTCCAATGTGTTTACCTCTTCATCACTTGCCTCTACTTTGGCTGGTATCCCCTTCATGATGGGCATACCTGTGCTGCTTGTTGATGACGCGCATACTTGATTCGCCCACGGCCCATATGGGAAAAACACTATGCCTGAGTCTAGGCCCTTCTCTGGGACCCAGTGCACCGTCACTGAGCCATAATCTGTGGTAATCTTTACGGGTGTGCCTGTTTCTAGTCCCAGTTTTTCTATATCGTCTGGGTTTAACTGGATGTGATTCACGCTCTCAGTATAGTTCGCTGAGAGCTTGCCCTCCTCAAGCCCTATTCCCTGTTTCGCTGTTCGCCCAGAGATCAGGGTAACTGAAATGCTGTCTATCTTCTCTGCCTCCTTACATCAGCGCCGAGCGCTTGATTATCTCATTGTTTACCTCGCCGCATGTGAACGTCGCCCCTGTTTTTGAGCAGGTCAGGGTTATCGCTGCTGGCGCGAACAGGGCTGGGTCGATCTGTGTGAAGTCAAAGTTTACTTCTTTGTAGATCTCGTAACTGGTTTTACCATAATCCTTGCAGTTGCTGCTTGGCGACTTTTCAGCTATCTCCTCAAGTACGTCCTCTGACTCATCAACGATGAAGTTCGTGACTCCGCCATAGGTTAAGGCGTCCTCTGCTCTTCCCATCGCGACTCCGCCATCACTGTGTACGGGCATGACTGGTGCAAAACCGGCTCCGTAAAGCACCTTCTTTGGGTCAAGTCCAAGTTGGTCCAGCCTGAAAAGACCTGTCTCCACGATTCTGCCGGAGATCTGTACCATGCCAGCTAGGCTCGTGGTTGTGGTCATGACCATGTAGACCCTCTCAGGTTCAACGCTACATCTCTCAGCAATGTAATATGCAGCTGAGTCCGGCGGCAGTTCCTCTGCCTCAATGAGCAGAACAGCTACGTCTGATTCGTCTTTGTAATCGATCTTCTTGAATACATCTTTGGGCTTGATGGCTAACGCCCTAGCTGGGCCGCTGCCATCAGCGGTGTAACCCTCTGGTTTTATCCTCCATCCAGCGAGTTGAGCCCCAAATAACGCCACAGCTGGATAATCGGTTGTGATGATCACTGTGGGAAGCTTCAACCCACCATAATCCGCGTAACTGATTCCTGCAGTGCCTGCGCCTCCCATGGCGATGCGCGTCGCCATTAATCCCGCCTCATATCCCCCGTGTACCTCAAGTCCTGTGTCGATGACTGTTGCCCCTGAGGGCAGCTTCTCTACTGTGACTCTGTAGTAATCTGGGTCTTCCATTAGCTTCTTGACCCACTTATACGCAAGCTTGTTTATGCTCATCATCTTTAGAACACATCATCAATGGTTGACGTTATCTAAACCTTTTACGATTACTAAGTCATCGACTCGGTTCACTGTACACGATGGATTGGAGTAAGTCGTTTATTTATCCAAAAAGTCCACTACGCTGCCTTCCTTTGTCAATATGTATCTGACAGGGTCTTCATCTTGTGTTATTTCTAAACAGAAGCCGTCTTCCAGTATTTTGAGGTGCCAATCCAGTGTCTTTACATCCATCTTGGCTGCATTACTGATGGACTCCAGTTTATCGTTTCCTTCCTGAATCGCTCTTAGAATTTCGCGCCTGATGGGGTTATTGATGGCTCTGAGGTATCTTCTATGCCGATTTTTTGTCTCCTCCATCGAGTCCGTTACGGTTTTAGACACATTAGACATATTGATCCCAGGTTTATTCGATTAATGGCGATGCTAGTATTTTCTCTATCTTGAGCTTCTTCAAGGGCTCAGATATGGACTCAGCATCTGGGTTAACAGTGCTCACAATCAACGCGGTATCTAACCCATGTCCGCTACTCGCGACGGCGATACAGCTTCCATTGACCAATCCCTTTGAAGCCGCTATACTAGCCACCTCTAACGCAGCC
>CAYTVK010000334.1:0-2276 GCA_964441725.1 uncultured Candidatus Bathyarchaeia archaeon
CACCCAATCCAGCCACCATCAACACAACCAGCACAATAGCTATACCGATACCTAAGACGATAACTCCGCCAGCGTCATCGACACCAGAAACAGATAACCCGATGATCGCCTTGGAAATGAGCTGCCATACTCCAAACAATGGAAAAAATCCAATCAACGATACTAGAAAAGCTCCCCAGTTATGACTCCAACGTTGATATATCTGATGGTTTATCCACCATCCCAGATACGCTCCAACTATCAAGAAGTGCAGAGGCGTCCCAAACGCAAGAAGCATCACAAAGAATATCGAGACGGATTTCTTGATGCCTTTGTGTTGCAGGTATACGACTATGGCTGAAATAAAACCAAACGCGACCCCGAAAGCCAAGATAGGGTTTGGGCTCATAAGCTAACCAAGCTCCTACAAGTTGATAAAATAAAGGGATAAAACTAAAGTAATGCCTTCAGCTCTGGGTCCGTCTTCTGCATCTCTCTGCAAGCATCAATGGTCTCGAATGCCCTGCGTATATGCGGAATCGTAATTGAACCACCTACGATGAGGCTCACATTCAACGCCTCATATAGCTCATCATCAGAAGCACCCAGTTGAACCAACCGGATCAGGTGATACGTGACGCAGTCATCACACTTCAAAACCATGCTGGTGGTCAAACCCATGAACTCCAGTGTTTTCTCATCTAACTTACCAGCCTCATATGCTCTGCCATCCAGAGCCCAGAATCGTTTAAGCCCAAGATGCCCGCAGTTGGTAATGCGCTCATTCATCCTGTGCCTGAACTCATTGTAACCGATTAAATCCTTCATAACCAGAAAAAGAGGTTCCATCGTATAAAATGTGGCTTCCTATGGTAGGAGATTTATTCCAGAGCTACTATACCTGCGTTGAAATGACCCTGATCAAGGAAGGCGACGAGATATACCTCGTCCTAGACAGCAGAAGAAACTACAAAATACTGGTGGAGAAAGACAAGCAATTCCACACTCACAAGGGTTTCATCGAGCTGGGTGAACTCATAGGACAACCATACGGTATAACAGTCACCAGCAGCCTCGGAGTCAGCTTCTACGTCTTAAAACCATTGATCAGGGACAGGGTTCTGAAAACAGATCGACACACACAGGTACTGTACCCCAAGGACATAGGCTACATACTACTCCAACTAGGAATCGGACCCGGAAGCAGAGTCGTAGAAGCGGGAACAGGCAGCGGCGCACTCACCATGGCATTGGCTAATGTTGTCAGACCAGACGGCGTGGTCTACAGCTATGATATCAACGAGAAGCATCAGAAGGTTGCAGCGAAAAACATTGAACGCTCAGGGCTCCTGCCATACGTTGATTTAGAGATCAAGGATATCACAGAAGGCATACCCCATGAGGACGTGGACGCAGTTATCCTGGATATGGCTACTCCATGGCAAGTCATAGAACACGTTTGGAAGGCACTGGCTTGTAGCGGTGTGTTTCTCTCATTTAGCCCCACTATCGAGCAGGTGATGAAGACCACCGAGGAACTCAACAAACGCCCATTCATCGAGATAGAGACTGTAGAGCTACTACTCAGAGAGATCACTGTAGCCTACAACAAGACAAGGCCAAAGACACAGATGATTGGACACTCAGGCTACCTAACATCTGCACGAAAGGTAACCAGACTACTCGAATAGTTTATGCATTAAGGTGATGAGATCATGGCTATGGGCCTGATTAAACCCCGCAGACTCAGAGAAGGAGACAACCTGCTCATCGTTGCTCCATCCAGTAACATGGGTGGAGTCTCTGAGGAATCAGTAAAACTCGGAGTCAACAACCTAGAGAAGATAGGCTTCAACGTGGATATTCATACAAGCTGCAGGGGCAGCTACAAGGGCACCTCTGGTAGCCCCAAGGAGAGAGCTAATGTTTTGATGGATGCCTTCAGGGATGATTCGATTAATGGGGTTATGTGTTTCTGGGGTGGCTGGAACAGCAACGATATACTGGACTATATGGATTGGTGGGTGCTCAATGAAAACCCCAAGGTCTTCATCGGATACAGCGACATAACGATCCTTAACACGGTCATCTACCAGAAAGCTGGGCTCATCAACTTTCAAGGACCAGCCTTCATAACATTCATGCACGACTTCCTGACGCAGTGGGAAGTCGATGTGTTCAAAGATATGTTGACTAAACCAGCAGAGCGTTACGAGCTAAAGGCATCTCCCAGCTACATCGATGATCCATATTACTACAGGCACCCAGAGAAACCAGTGGAGGAAAAACCCAACAAG
>CAYTVK010000335.1:0-2273 GCA_964441725.1 uncultured Candidatus Bathyarchaeia archaeon
TTTGACCGTGAGAATGATATCCCCATTGGGGCTTAGTACCTCTAGTTTCTCCCCGGCCTCGACGACGCTTGTTGTGGTAGCCACATTATCCTTGGCATCAATCTGTATGGCTTTTTTTGACATGATATGGAATAGAGGTGTAGGCTATTATTAAAGGGCTTCAAACAAAAAAGAGGCAGATATGCAGGGGTTAATCCACTATCTGGTTCTCGGGAATACAGCTTGTGCCATCAGGGACAACGGCAACTCTGCTGCCTGCACCGTGATGGTTTTTCAGTTCCTCGATGACCTCATCCCATTTCCTGATCCAGACCACCTGCTCAGGGTCGTATCTCATCTGGAAGCTCTTTAACGGGTAGTTTCCGTAGATGATCATACGTTTACCCTTGACTAGCCTGCTCGTCTTGGGGTTCCAGAGGCATGCACCCACTTCTTTACCGTGTCTGTTGAACAGCCAGTGGTTGATGTCACCGTTGGGGTCATCGTTGACCATGACCAGTGTCCCATCTGGGGTAACGCTGTTATACATGGGCCAGAGCCCCAGATAGGGCTCGTTTTCCCTCATATATGAGCCCGATATCACTATGTCTGCTTCAGGGCTCTCGGTTCTATGCCACTTGATGGCCCCCTTGGCCGCCATTCGCTGGGTCTTGACGAAGTCGCCTGCGTATAGCTCGATGGGGTCACGCTGGAGGTTGAGCACAGTATCGATCTTGTAGTTCAACCCAGCCATCCTCGCCGTCTCCTCCATGTCCAGCCTCATCCTGTTGGTCTCATAACTCAGGTAACCAGTGGTCTTGCATGGGGTTAATCCCGGTCCGAAGCCGCCGACATCGCCATGGTTATATTTGATGGTCTCTAGCCCGACCACGCCGGGGCTTATCATCTTACCGCCACCACTTAGCCCAGTGAGCCTGTGGAACAGCACTGTTCCTATGCCTATCTTTAGGTCGCAGGACATGACCTCCTTGTTCACCCACACTGGTGTGCCGTAGCTTGTATCTCCGAGGTACTCCAGCATGTCGTAGGGGTTATGGTTGTAGACCTGATACTCAGAGACTATATCGTCTCCCAGCTTCTTGGCGAAATCCATCCTACCATAGGTTCCGTGGGTTCCCGGAGCTATGATGAATCTGATGTTTTCCCTGGGTATTCCTGCATTGTACAGTGTCTCCAAGATGTATGGTGTATACTGGCTTGTCTTTGTGGGTCGGGTCATGTCATCGAAGATGATCACTACCTCCTCGGCTTTCTCTGCAAGCTTGTCCAGGGGCTCGGTCCCGATGGGGTTATGGATGGCTGCCTTGGTCTCAGCAGGGGTCATGGGTTTGGCGCCTTCTGAGGCTACCTTGCATCTGTGGACCTTCCACGTGTCTGGGAATGTGAGGGTTAGTGGCTTATCCTCGTACCAGCAGTGGTGAGGGATATCTACTTGAACCAATTAAATCAACACACTCAACTCGTCAAACATGGATATAACAACTACCACATCAGCCAATGGGGGGAGGGGTGGTGCCAAGTCCCGGCTGAATCCAGCGTTATTTTGATGAAACCAATCCCAGAACATCCCAGATCAACATCGGATATATGACAAAAAGCGTCATGGTAACCGTGAAAACAGTGCACAAACACGGATTGGTAAGATTAAAAAAGATTAACTGGGTATCGGGCTTTCTCGCCCAGCCACTCTTCTATTCTTAGAAGCTGATTGTACTTGGCGGTACGCTCTCCCCGGCAAGGCGCACCGGACTTTATCTGGCCACATCCAAGAGCTACACTGAGATCAGCCACAAAAGGGTCCTCTGTCTCACCGCTCCTATGGCTGGCCATGACGTTGTATCCGTTATCCATCGCCAGCTTCGCTGCCTCAAACGCCTCTGTGAGGGTTCCTATCTGGTTTACCTTCCAGAGCAGTGCGTTGCATGCCCCCATCTCTATCCCCTTCTGCAGGCGCTTCTTGTTGGTAACGAATATGTCGTCCCCCAGAATCTGGGTATCCACGGTCTTGGTTACCTCAACGAAGCCCTCATAGTCCTCTTCCTCAAGGGGATCCTCAACGCTCTTAATCGGGTACTTGGATACCAGCTCCGAGTATATCTCGATAAGGTCACCTGTCGTAATGTCCTTACCCTCGTAACTGTACACGCCGTTTCCCTTGAAGAAGCTACTCGCGGCAACATCCATCGCCAGAGCAGTCTTATCACTGTACCCCATCTCCTCCGTGGCAGCTATTATCGCGTCCAGCGCCTCCTCGGGGCCCTTTATGGGGGGGC
>CAYTVK010000336.1:0-2273 GCA_964441725.1 uncultured Candidatus Bathyarchaeia archaeon
AAACCAGAAAACGCTATGTGAACTAATCCTTAAACGTATTCATCAAAGTACCCGATGTACCTGAACCTAATAACCCAGACCATACCCATCCAGACCCTAGCCTATCAACTAGCAGTACTCAGAGGAGTAGACCCAGATAAACCCCGGAACCTAGCCAAGAGTGTCACTATAAAATAACAAAATCTTCATAAACTATTGTTTCCATATGGAAACATAAGTTTACAGTGATCTTATGCTCCTCCACAGATACCTAGAGACCCTTCTCGGCTCAAAGACAAAAATAAAGATCCTACGAACCCTCAACAAACATAAAGAAAAAGAATTCACAACAAGAGAACTCGCAGACTATATACAGATCAGCCACACAGGAGTCCGTAAAGCACTTCAAGACCTATATGAGATGAACGCGGTCACACTCAAAGCAGCGGGAAGAAACCACATCATAATCCTCAACAAAGAAAGCCACCTCACTAACTTGCTCGAAAGCCTATTTGAATACGAGGAAAACACCATAGAGGAACTTGAAACAGATATCAGAAGCCATCTCTGCGGACAGCCATTCATCGAATCCGCTAAAATATTTGGCAGCGTCGCCGCTGGCGAAGAACAGCCCAGAAGCGACATAGACCTATATATAGTAACAAACAACCGAGAGAAATCCGAGGAAGCTCTCACCGAGTTACAGATCCTCTGCAACAATAAATACGGTAACCCCCTCACGCCCTACATATTGACCCCAATGGAAGAAAACAACCCCCGCACCCAGCTTCTACAAAAAGAAATACAGAAAAAAAATATTCCAATCTGCACCAAAAATAGGTGACCTACCTGTCCAAAACAAGATCAATAGACAAAGGGCTCTACAGAAACTATCTCCAGAAAGCCCAAGAAAATCTAGAAACCGCAAAAGATTCACTACAAGCAAAAAGATGAAACTCTGCGACCATAAACGCTGTCCACAGCGGCATAAACGCAACAGACGCTCTGACTGTATTCCTGATGGGCGTAAGACACGCGGGAGAAAGACATGAAGACACCCTCGTACTACTCCAAACCCTGAATCTCCCAAAAGAAGAGCTAAAAGCCAAGAGCAGACAACTAAGCAGACTACTAAGTATAAAGAACGCCTCAGAGTACGAGGATAGGCTAATCAGAGAAAAAGAAGCAGATGAAGCCGTCAGAGACGCTGAACGATACGTTGAATGGGTAAAAGAAAAACTAAAACCCTAATCAAAAAAAAATCCACAAGAAGACAAGCAACAAACCAATAAAAACCACATGAATTATAAGCAGACTGGAAAAAAGGGAGGTAAAAGAACTATTTTCTCTAGATATAACCGCTTACCAGTAATATCAAATGCTCAAAGTAACCTCCCGCCATTACCATCAAAAACATCTTCCCCTCAATTTTACTATACTATTCTTTTAACTCATTAAAGCGTGCACCAGTTCAAGTGATGGAAGGGTTAATAACGTAAATGTTGAGTGTTGTTTATGGCTGCAGCTGACTTTGACCCTATTACAGTAGGCGAGTTTCTGGACCTGTCGCTGGAGCTGGAGAACACTGCCACAGAAAAATATCAACAATTCTTCCAACTATCAGAAAACACCGAGATAAAGCAGACGTTATCCAACTTCGCAAGAATGTGCTGCATACACACCAAACTACTCAAAGAGATAAAAAACAAGACCAGCGAAGAACACTCCAAGATAATGACCATAATGCTGCCCTCACCGAGTTACTTGGAACTGTTTGAAGACGAGGAAACCATGCCCTCTTTCAAAGTCCTCCATGAAGCAGCTAAGGCACACCTTGAATTAGAGGAAAATATGTTGATTAATTATGGGAGGCTCAACCAGGTATTGGTTAACGAGGATATAGTGGATATGGTTGGGAAATTAATCGATGATCAGAGTCATCAATTAAAGATTATGACTGAGATAGTAAAAAGATGCGAAAAAACCCACAAAATATGAGACCCCTAAACCGTCTTCACTATCCACAGAGCTCCTGTTTATGCTTGCTAGATGATCTACATAACAATTGATAGAATGGTTAAACTGTCGTTATCAACTCATACAGTACTTTATGTGCTCTTGGCAGGTCATTGTTATGGAATAGAAACAAAAACTGGGTATCAATATTACCCAAAGTCAAAATAGGTATATTATTGAAGGCTAGTACACGGGTTAATAGATAATAGAAGCCGGGGACCTCCCGTGTTTCACGTGGTACCGACATAAAGATTACGGCTAACCCTGTGCGTTTAGAG
>CAYTVK010000337.1:0-2266 GCA_964441725.1 uncultured Candidatus Bathyarchaeia archaeon
GGTAAGATGTGCGGAGCCTCATGCGGCATCATAATAACAACCATGGACGGAAAGATCACAGGCATCAAGGGAGACCCAGATTATCCACCCACACATGGCTACATATGCGCCAAGGGAAGAGCCCTTCCCGAACTTATCTACCACAAAGACAGATTCACGAAGCCCCTGAGACGAACTGGGCCACGGGGCTCGGGAATGTGGGAGGAGATCACCACAGAGGAAGCCCTCAGATGCATCGGTGAGAGGCTCAGGGAGATCACTGCGCGTTATGGCTCTGAGTCTGTTGTGCTTCACAGGGGAGCCCACCGAAACGACTTGGTGACTGATATGCTCATCAGGCTCGGTAAGGCGATGGGCACTCCAAACATAGCTAATCTTGATAATGTCTGCAGCTTCGCACGTGCCTTGGCGGACATCTACACCTATGGTATGAAGAGCTTCCCGGATACAAGGATACCTTCAAAGTGCATACTGGTCTGGGGAAGAAACAGCCTCGAGACGGGCAGCGAGAGCATGATCAACATCTTCCCGGAAGCCCGCAGAAACAATGCGGAGATTCTCGTGATCGACCCACGCAAAACCAGCATTGCGACACAGGCGTCCCAGTGGATCAAGCCTAAACCGGGCAGCGATGGGTACCTTGCGCTTGCCATCATCAAGACCATCATCGATGAGAGGCTCTATGACGCCGAGTTTGTTGAGAACTGGACAACCGGCTTCCCTCAACTAGTTAAACAAGTAGAAGCCTACAGCTATGATGAGCTATCAGAAGCCACATGGATACCCGTTGATGAGTATAAGCGATTCGCGAGAACCTACGCAACCACCAAACCAGCCTCGATACAGACAGGAAACCCAATAGACCAGACACCAAACGCGTTCCACACAGCCAGACTCATCTCCATCCTACGAGCCATAACCGGAAACCTAGACACACCCGGCGGAGACTTCATGAACACAGGCTACCCGTTACGTAGCCTCAAGGATATCCCGAGTCGAAGCAAGAGACCCATGATTGGGGCAGAGTACGCTGTCGCAGCCAAAGAATACATCACACCTAGTCAGGAAGCCTTCAGGGCCGCCTTAACGGGTGATCCTTACCCTGTGAAAGCCAGCCTGCTATTTGGCACTAACCCGTTGCTTACATACGTGGATACTGAGAAGACGTTTGAAGCCCTAGGTAATCTGGACCTCATCGTCACCGTGGAGTTCTTCAAAACCACCATGGCATCGTATAGCGACATCATCCTGCCTGCGGCAGCCAACCACGAGTATGAGGACTTGAGTCCGAGGTCGGGACACATTAACACACGCCCCAAGCTTGTACAGCCCCCCGGCGAATGCAGGTCGGATATCCAGTGGATAAACCTGATAGCAGAAGCCCTTGGTGTCGGAGACCGGTTCTGGGGGTCTGAGGAGGAGGTGTTTGACTACGTGCTGGAGCCAATCGGAAGGACATACAAGGAGCTTGTGGATGATGGCACTATCTGGGCTCCGCAACGGTACAGGAAGTATGAGACCGATGGATTCAGGACCCCTTCGGGTAAGGTGGAAATATACAGCGATACCCTCAAGGAGATGGGTATAAGCCCCATGCCGAGGATTATCCCACAACCTGATAGTAACAAAAACTATCCGCTATTATTAACCACTGGAAAAGACCAGTACAGCTACCACAGTAGCTGGAGGGAACTCCCAAGCCTTAGAGAGAGATCACAGGAAGCATTCGTCGAACTCAACCCAGAAACATGCATAGAATATGGTGTGAAGGCGGGAGAATTGGCTGTCATCGAGACCACAAAGGGAAGCATAACCCAGAGAGTGAAGCTGAACCCAGACCTCGACCCGCGAATAGTCTACGCAGCCTTCGCGTGGTGGTACCCAGAGGATGAACATAGATGGAGGGAAGCAAACCTCAATGTACTCACAGACTGGGATACACAGCTATGTGAAGCCATGGGGGCAGCAACCTTCAGGGGCATCCCTTGCAGGGTGAAACCGGATAAGACATTTTAAGCCCCAACAACATCTTTCATCGATCAATATGAATTGCCAACTCGCAGCCTACATCGGAGACAGACCCATAGCCGAGCTGCTGCTGAACGCCTTGGAGTATCAGCAAGCCCTCTACGGGGGACATGCCACAGGGATGGGTGTGTTGAACGGAGATAGGATAGATATTGTGTAAGCGGCGGGGCCTGTAGGGCACGTCAAGAAGACTCACCCTGAGATCATGGGGCTGAAGGGAACCTGTGCATTAGCCCAC
>CAYTVK010000338.1:0-2251 GCA_964441725.1 uncultured Candidatus Bathyarchaeia archaeon
ACCAGATCTGGAGCTATCATTACGATGGCGACGTAGTAGTACCCTATGTAGCAGGCTTGTACGATGGTATCACCGGACAGGTAACCTGGGACACAGGTGCAATCGGCTACGTGCCACCAACCTGGTAAGCACAATAACAATTCCCTTTTTTCTTCTTTTTTATGTATTTTTCTAAGAATGAGTTTATCGGGGGAGTTCTGCGACAAACCAAGCGTGATGCTTGACCCCGATGCATGGTTTCTCGCTTTGATCTTTTATATACCTTTTCGATGCAATAATAATGATATATATTATTGTAAATACTTTAATTACGCCAATGGTTTGATGTCTTTCTCCTCTAGTAACTTAAGGACCTTATCTGCAGCCCATTGAACGTAGTCCTCGCAGAAATAGATTCCTTTGGCTTTATTCTCCTCATGCTTCGCCTTGCCCTCAGGGGTCCTAGTGTCAGCCCCCAACAGATCAAAGCAATTAATATGCTTCCACTTCTCTTCGAAGGATTTTAAGAACTCCTGAGTATCAGCACGCATCTTCTTCCTAATAGCTGTGAACTCCTCAGGGGATTCATCTCCCTCTGTCCCCATTGCTAAGCCAAAAGCCATAACCGCCCCCGAGACCGCTCCACACATACTGCCCCAGCCAGCTCCACCTCCTCCCATGTTAGACGCTGCGCGTATGACTCCTACTCCGAAGCCCCTCAGTGGATGCTGCTCATTTACTTTCATAATGGTACTCTCACAGCAGTTGAACCGTTTTCCCTCTCTTTCAATCATAACGAAAAAGGACACTGTTGTTTTTGAAAAGACTATCGCTAAAGCAAGTAGTATATCAGGGCAGTCTCGATGCCAGCTGCCAGCGCAAGCAATGGAATTATACGAGTTACGAATACGATTAAGCTATCCATAACGTACTGCTGAAAACCCTCTCTACGCATCAGCTTATGAATTAGCTTGTAGCCTAACCCTATCCCCATTGAGGCGCTGAGAATAATCGTTGGGATCTCTATAACTCCATGAGGCAGGATTGTGGCGAATACGAATCCAATTCCCTGAACCTGAGCAGCGTTATAGGAAACATACCCCACGAAGTAACCGTTAAATGCCATAAACATCAGCGGAGGAATACCAACAAACAAGCCTGATGCCATGAAGATGAAACTAGCAACCACGTTATTGTAAAGAATCGCTGTGAACATCCCAAAACTCGTAGTAGTGCTTGGATCAGGTATGTTACTGAGGACTCCCTCAAAGCTCTGTGGCTTTATCTGATCTCCGAGGCTAAAACCCATGAAGATGCTGTAGAGGAAAAGGAGTGATGTGAGGGCGAAGATTGGCCCAAGCTTTGATACATAATCCCATTGATCTTGAAAGAAGATTCTTAGTAGCCCTTCACTCTGTTTAGTCAGTCTCTTTTTCCTCCGGTATCCATACCTTTTCCGCCGCCTTCTTGATATCCCTTTCTAAAACAGTCTTTCGCCCATCCTTTGCGGCGTTTTCCACGGCGTATTCAGCTATCTTCATACCGTATTCGCCAATAAGTTCCCTGAGCTTGTCTGCGGCTTCCTCGTTGATTCTTAGGTCTCCCGCCTTTTTGAGCAGTCTACGAACGGGGGCTATCGTGAATTCCTCTGCCATCGTCTATCCTTATTGTTGCTGTTATTTGGATTTATGCACCTATTGTTTCAGATACGAATATCAATTGGTTAGTTATCCTATCTGCTATGAAGAGAGTACTGCTCCTCATCTTATTCACATTGATGTGTTTCTCCATTCCAGTGGTTTTAGCTGTGCCATCTTTGAGCATCGATTTATCGCCGGAACCAGTCTATAATCAGGTATGGGCGTATGAGACCTATTCTGTGAATGTTACATTACAGGATCTGAATATTTCCCGGATGAATCTCACAGGATACACAGGGATACCATCTGAATTACTATTTAATGGCTCTATCCTTTGGAAAGGACGCGGAGGATATCACTTTGGAAGTGCTTCAACAGGATACACCTACAATCTGGATGACTTGCAGGTATCACGGAATTCCCCTCTTAATTCGGATTCTATAAAGTTCAACCTGACATTCGAGAAAGATGCGTTTGATTATGGTATGAATCCTTTTGAAACAGTCGAGGTCACGATTACTTTTAACGTCTACCTCCTGATGAGTGATGGCTCAACTGGACCCAAGGTAGCCATGGGGTCACATACTTGGGATATGGTTGACGATGTAAAGATGAATTATCTTGAGGGCAAG
>CAYTVK010000339.1:0-2236 GCA_964441725.1 uncultured Candidatus Bathyarchaeia archaeon
CGCTGGTCGTATGGGTCCAGATGTCGATGATCTTATTGTATCGCTCACCGTCAGTGATGATACCCATCTCATACTGCGTCTGGATTTCATCGACCTCCGACTGCGACGCGTTGATCATCTGCTCTTTCTCAGGGGGTTTCGCTTTCTTTAACACTGGGTCCAGTACGTCTCCCTGGTTATCGAACTGCTGCAGATAGTATACATCGATCTTGTCTTTGATCTCCCGCGCTATTTCTCTAATGTATTCTTCTTTGTCGCTTACGCCCGGTGCTACTGTTGTCCTCGCCTCTATTGGTATTCCTAGTTGATTGCTTAGTTTGATCACTTTTTTGATGGAGTCTACGTATTTCTCCCCCATCTCTGGGAAGCCGCTCAGCTTCCCGAAGGCTGCTGGTGTGAGCGGGCTTTTCACGTCGAGCGCTATTCTGTCGAATAGCCTTGTCTTAAGGGCTTTCTCGGCTGCATCATATATGGTTCCATTGGTGTCCAGCATCAGCTTGAAGTCGTGTTGTTTAACCAGTTTAGCTGCCTCGATTACTGCATCAACCTGCATCAATGGTTCGCCACCTGTGAACACGACGGCGTCGAGGCTTGGGACTGGCGTCATTCCCTGATTGAGGCGGTCATCTAGGTAGTGGAGGTTTACCTCTGTCCCTGAGTCTACTGGTATGAGGAGGCTGTTGTGGCAGTAGGGGCATCGTATGTTGCAGCCCGCCCAGAAGACGACGAGGGATACGTTGCCGTACCAGTCTACTGTGCTCATGTCTGTGATTCCGCCGATCCGTATCCCCGTCTCTAGTTCAGCCAATGTTATTCACCTGATCAGTTGTATGCCTAGATTTAAGTCTGGATCAAGCGAGGGCTCCCAGTATGTAGACTCCGATGAAGATAATGACACTGCCAATGATCCGTACTCTACCATATTTTTCTCTGAGGAATATTACACCCATCAGGGCTCCGAGTACGACGCTTATCTGGCGCAGTGCTAGGATGTAGCTTACTTGAGCGAGGCTCATGGAGTAGAGGACCATTATGTAGCCGCCTTTCATTAGTATGCCCGAGAAGGTGATTCGTTGTATGCTTCCTTTGAATTCTTCATGTATCAATGTGAAGCCTCTCCTGTATACTATGGCGATGGTGAGCATGCCTGTTACGAAGAAGCCGAGCCAGAACGAGTAGAGCAGAGGATTCACCGTCGTGACCCCCAGTTTATCTGAGATAGAGTAGATGGTGGTCCCTAAAGCCGCTAACAATGCGTACCTGCTGCTCCCGGTTTTTAGGTACTTTATTGGGCCCAGCATATAGTGACTGGTCAGTCCCCGGAGATGTAGAAGGTACACACCGATGAAGATTATGAGAATACCAACGACGCCTATGGTGGTTATTTTTTCGCCGAGAAGAAAGAAGGCGGCTATGGTTACGAACACTGGACTGGATCGGGCTACGGGGTAGACGAGGCTCAGGTCTCCGGTCTCGTATGCTTTTCCCAAGCCGAGGAAGTAGAGGGTTTCTGCTAATCCGCTGACGATGAGATATGGTAGGATGCTTAACGGGAAATATATCTCTGGTAATATCAGGTAGAAGACCGGCAGGAAGAGCAGGAGGCTTGTGATGTTCAACAGGAGCATGAATGATTCCTTGTCCTTTCCCGCTTTGGCCAGATAATTCCATAAGCCATGACTCACTGCGGATATGAGCACGAGGGTTAATGGCAGCGGGTCCATGGTTTTGATGTGTGTTTCGATGATTTAGGGTTGATCCATGTGCATGTGAATTATATTTACCCAGAGCGTATAGTCTCTGCATGGTAAGATGCTTCGTTGCCGTCGAATGCAATAACCCAGAGGTAGTTCAGGGAATCAGGGAGGTTCAAGGGGTACTGGTGTCCACTGGTGCAGACATGAAGTCCGTTGAGCCCAAGAACATTCACCTGACATTGAAGTTTCTGGGAGAGATACAGCAGCACATGGTAGATGAGGTAGCCAATATAGTTGAGAACATGGACTTTGAGCCTTTCAGCTTCAAGGTTGAGGAGGTGGGGGTTTTTCCGAATCTGAATCGTCCTTCAACTATCTGGGCGGGGATCACGGATGGAGTAGCTGATTTGATGGTGGTCTTTGAGGAGCTTGATGTGAAGTTGAGTAAGCTGGGGTTTGAGCGTGAGAGGCGGAGATTTCAGCCCCACCTCACTATAAGCAGGGTAAAAAGCGGCTCTAACAGGCAGCAGCTTGTGGAG
>CAYTVK010000340.1:0-2235 GCA_964441725.1 uncultured Candidatus Bathyarchaeia archaeon
AATGGCATCAAGATATTCATGGGGTAGATTATGATACCTCATTACATCAAAAATTTGGGGATCTATCGAAAAAGGACTCTAATCTTGACTATAAAAAATTTCGAGATTGGTATGACCTAAGAAATAGAATAACTCATAGCTATACTTCAATGTCCAAAGAACAAACGGAACAAGGAATGGAATATATCGAAAATACAATTAAGATTATAGAAAGAAATATTCAAAAGAAAACAAAGATATGAAATTATTTTTTCGTTTTATGTATTCATACAAGTGCGGGAGGCGAAAAAGATCCAACAAAACTCCCAATAAAATGCGGAAATAGGGCTTTTCTAATAGAAAACATACGATTATTACTAGTAAATCTGTGTTCGAGTCCCCCCTTATTCTGTTATTTTGGTGAGTGTTATTTTAATCATGTATTATCTCAAATTCGGAGCTTTTAATTCTAAGCAGATTAGAAATGAAGGCCTCAATTCGGGTTTTGACTCTGTATATTCTTGATCCATTCTAATCCTTTTCCTGTTTACCTCAATATATGAACCATAATAGCGTCGACGATCACATCTTTAATCTCATCAATTTTCCTCATCCTCATCAAGGAACGCTACAGTGAACTCATCCAGTTCATCCTCACATTGCTCCCTACGCGATATGCGGGAACATCTAGGAACAGATTTTCTCTTCATCGACTTCAACGTTTTACGCTTCAAATGAAGCCATATGGCCATACTCGCGAATATGATCCCGAAGACTAGATAGATCTCTCCACTCATCTACCTTCCATCCTCCGTGTATCACCCACAAATATACATTCACACACCTAAATCAAATACCCATAAACCGTCAACAGCCACCCCCTCTTCTCTCCAACGCATCAATTCTCTGTCGGAGGACAGTAATTTCTCGTCTGTTAGCAAGTACTCCGGTTAAATTCAACAAGTCAAGGGCAGAGACCACCTGAGCATAGATCATGGCGCCCTGCTCAAGATCCCAATCCTTCCACACCTCGTCAAAAGAATCCTGCAACTCATCATCCTTTAACGCCATCCGGTAACCGTCTCGCAGATTTCTCATATTGTTCTGTATTCGGCTGCGCATTGAATCCTTAGTAATCCGACCCAAATCCACTACACCAAACATGTTCAAGGATTCTCACCATTTAGACTGAACCATGAACACGGCACCACAGAGACGAGAAAAAGTGCAAACATAGGTGACACCTTCACAGCCCTCCTTACTTTAAACACATCCAACAGATTAAAACCCCTAAATAACGTCAACAATGCCCTGATGCGGATTCTCACCCCCGAAACCGGTGTCGATGTATCAGGTCGATTAATCATCAGGCTTAGAAAAGCTGGGTATCACACTTATGAAGCCATAGACAACGCCACAGCCATTGAAACCTCAACATACGCTAGAATCACGTATCAACAAGCACAGAACATAAAAAACAAGCTAAAAACCACAACATCAGGGTAAACCGCACCTGTTTTGCAGATCCTCTCAGAGACCCGGTTTCTGATGAAACATATGTGGTACGCGCTGTCTTGAATAGACAACTGTAAAGAAAACAAGCACCATCTTCACATATCTCCCCCCCTGATATCCATGCGTCTATGTTATAACCCGTAAACCGTAAACCGTCAATCAGGTAGCCCCAGTTGAGATTCTTAACCATAGGACTTGGACACTGCGGAGGCAAAATAGCGTCCGCATTCAAAGCATCAGCCATGAAGGAACAACACCTCATAATGGATGTCTGCGGAATAAACACCGATAAAACCGACCTAGCATCACACCGGGAGATACCTGAGGAAAACAAGCTCCTCATCGGATCAGGAAAAGGGGCAGCAAAGGACTGGAACGAGGGCTTCCACGCGGGCAGCGAAGCCAGAAACAACATACACAACATGGTGAGAAAGGTTCTTCACCCTGAGACTGATGTCATATTATTGACTCTAGGTGAGGGCGGAGGCAGCGGCTCAGGGCTAGCGCCTATCGTCGCCGAGGTAGTAGGAGACCTGGGGCGAGATTGTATGGTGTTAGCTACTCTTCCCTTTCAGATGGAGAGCGTGAAATCCAAGGTAAACGCGGCCAAGGGTCTTGATCTTCTGTACAGGGAGGAGACGGTGAAGGCGTTGATACTTATTGACAACGACAAGATCGTGGCTCATTACCCTGATAAGGTTCTCACCGACGCCTACTCGGAGGTTAATAAGACGGCTATTG
>CAYTVK010000341.1:0-2234 GCA_964441725.1 uncultured Candidatus Bathyarchaeia archaeon
TGGAGGCACAGGAATGATCTGCCACCAGTTTAAGGGTGGTATAGGTACGGCTTCTAGGAGGCTGAGTGAGGCTGAGGGAGGTTATACTGTGGGCGTGCTCGTTCAGGCAAACTATGGGTTCAGGTCACAGTTGACCATCGCCGGGGTTCCTGTTGGACATGAGATACCTGATCTTCTCCCAGAGATCAGTGGTGAAGGAGCAGGTTCAATAATCGTAATAGTTGCAACTGATGCTCCGCTACTGCCGCATCAACTGAAACGTTTGGCTAGAAGAGCGCCCATCGGCGTATCAAAGGTAGGGGGCTTCGGAGGTGACAGCTCAGGAGATATCTTCATCGCTTTCTCCACGGCTAATCCTCTTGTTCATGGGGGTAACAGGGTATCTGATGTGCGGATGTTGTCTAATGATCTTAACACTGGGCTCTTTCTAGCTACTGTTCAGGCTACAGAGGAGGCTATCGTTAATGCTCTTGTGGCCGCTGAGACTATGACTGGGATTAACGGTAATACTGTGCATTCGCTGCCGCATAATCGGTTGAGAGAAGCCTTGAAGAAGTATAACAGATTAAATGAACAGTCGTGATTGAGAAGACCTAATATAGCCCGCACGTTTTGATGGGGAAATGTCACTGGAACGAATCCATCAAGAAATATTGCGATACTTGTCTGATAACCTACCCAAAGATTTCTCTGAATCAGGCGAGGTCTCCCGCAAAATATTATTCCAGTCAGTGAATTATAAGCCGAGACAGATTGAGAAAGCATGCAAAGACCTTGAGTCTAGAGGGTTCGTTGAGCTTCACACTGGATTCTACAAGAGTGAATGGGCATCCATATCGATCACAGACGAGGGATTAGATTATCTTGAGATTGGTGCGGAGGGTGGGATTTGAACCCACGAACTCCTAAGAGATAAGGACCTCAACCTTACGCCTTTGACCATGCTGGGCGACCTCCGCATAGGTACACAGCATAAATCATCATTACCGATTTATGCCTTTTGGGATGGGGCTGCAGCGGGGAGTTGAACCCCGTCTTAAGGCTCCACAGGCCTTAGTGCTAGCCGTTACACCACAGCAGCCACGCAAACACAAACAATTCTGCGATCAATTAAAAGGGTTTCGCGGGAACTCATCCATCAAGCCACTGATACAGGCAACGTACTAGCCAGAATCAGTGATCCTGTAGAGGTTTCTCGGCAGTGCTTCTCCTTAACGATGTGCTTGGCCTCCTCATGCTTACCTGTGATGTCCTTATTGAGCCTCATGAGATACCAATCAATACCCACTCACAAGATGTGAGTACAAGACATGAGTCGAGCTTTAAAACAAAGATGAGAAATGATGTATATGGGGTCCAACAGCAGCACCCTATCAGGCATGCGGGGGTTCACTGTAATCTGGCTTGGGCAATTCACATCGATGCTGGGATCGTCCATGACCAACTTCGCCCTAACAATATGGGCGTGGCAAGCCACAGGAGCAGCCACAGCCCTAGCCTTAGTCGGGTTAGCGTTTGTGTTACCCGCTATACTGGTTTCCCCCGTCGCGGGCGCATTGGTAGACCGTTGGAATAGAAAACTCATGATGATGCTCAGCGACCTAGCCGCCGGAGTAGGCACAGTTGTCATCTTTCTCCTGTACACATCGGGGAGCCTGAAAATCTGGCACCTCTACCTCATATTCGTCTTCGTTGGCATATTCCAGAGCTTCCAGTTCCCAGCCTACAGCGCAGCAGTCACCACCATGGTGGACAAAGAACAATACGGTAGAACAAGCGGGATGCTTGGTCTTGCCCGTAGCGCCTCTGGTATATTCGCGCCAATCGCAGCCGGGATACTCCTCGGAGTAATTGGAACCAGAGGTATACTGATATTTGACATCGTGAGTTGCCTCGTAGCAGTAAGTACCCTCCTCATTGTTTACATACCTCAACCCATCGTATCTGCGGTGGAGAAGGCTAAATCCAGTCTGCTGGAGGACAGCCTCTTCGGCTTCAAATACATCTTCGCCCGCAGAGGACTCCTCGGGCTCCAGCTTGTGTTCTTCCTCATCAACTTCACTGGAAGCCTCTGCTTCCCACTCCTCACCCCCATGGTGCTCACCCAGTCGGGGAACAACACCGTGATTCTGGGCACGGTGAACTCAGCCTTCGGAGTAGGTGGAGTAGTAGGCGGGGTGCTTCTCAGCGCTTGGGGTGGACCCCAAAAGAGGGTTCACGGTGTTCTCGCGGGT
>CAYTVK010000342.1:0-2225 GCA_964441725.1 uncultured Candidatus Bathyarchaeia archaeon
AGGAACTGTATAACCTCCTAGGGCACCCATCATCCGAGATCAGAGAACATGCAGCGAGATACTTAGGGAAACTATGTCCCTCCTCCTATGATGCAATACGTCAAGCATACATGAACGGCTTAATCGGTGAAATGGCTGCCCTCGATGCGTTATCCCAGACACGTGACCCACGCGCAGTAGAGGTCATCAAGGGTCATCTAGACCCAGCTGATCCGCTGTTCAGGTGCGCCTACGAGAGCCTACTATACTTTGAGGAAGCCGATGCCCTCCTCAACAAGCACTGGCAACGCTACCATGACACAGTCTCAACCTGAAAAGCTCCGCAGGTGATCCCATAGCGCCTTGAATATGTTATGCTGCTCCACGGCGTGCTTCATCTCTTTATGAAGATCAGACTCCAGAAAAACACCCAATTGGACTCAACAATTCGCCTATAAATATATGCCTGATCCCCTCCATCAAATATAATGTGAATAATTGGTGTGCTGGGGGTAACCTATCTTCCGCTACAAGCCTCAAAAGGTTACAGAATCACGCCTACCCGGTAAGATCCAACCCATAACCACTGACTTTTTCCCAGTATGGCTTACACTAATCGCGTTCCTATGTCATCAATATCAACGGTATCTACCCTGCCGTAAGGAGTCTCACTCTTATAGAATGCTGCAACATCCTCCGCTTCCTCTCTGTAGACGAGAGAAAACGCGACCTCCCCAAACATCGCCATAGCGCAGGGAATCGACTCCACCTTTGCATCATCAAGTATTTTTGATAATCTAGGAGTTTTAATGTTCACATAGTCAGTAAACTTACCTGCAAGCTCCATGAAGAGATCAGGCCTAAGATCCTCCTTTATTATATCGACATATTTCCCCCCGAGACTGTTAATCCTGCCTCTGATCTCAGAGTCAGACAACGCTCTCCGTGTATCCATCGGGCCAAAGTGTAGGTACACAACCGATAAATTCTCGGGATTCTCATAGAACAAACCCTCACCGAAACCCGGACCACCGGCATTAACGAGGACCCCAAAGCCACCATCTATCGCGGCGAAAACAGTTCCGAGCCCCGTCTTACACTCTATCTCACTGATATGCGCTATCTGGGCAGCCTCTAAAAAGGTCAACCCAGCCTCCATGGCTTCATTGAGGGAAACTGCGAGGCTAATTGCGCCACCACCGCTGCTCCCGAACCCCGCTCCAAGAGGGGCGCTTACAATGTGCTCTATGTGAACCTCATAAGGCTGTTCCACATGGTCAAGTATCTTACCTAGAACATTCTCCGAAACAACCGCCTCGTTCGTAGCTTTCCCGTTGATCTTGATGGTATTACTATTCTCATACGCTGGATCCACTCTAACCGTCGTCTTGACTCCCTGTGTCACTGATACGCCGCATCCTCTTGAGCCTCTGCGAAGAGGATTCTCCGATGTATCACATATCTGAAAAAAACCCGTAACATGTCCCGGAGCAAAGGCTGAAGCTTGCCTCATAATGTTTCGGGTATTCGCCACGCATTTTTGAATAAAAGACTTGTTACCCGGTGTCAGTGAAAACTATACTTATCACTGGGGAACCTGCCGGTTTTCACATCGTCGATGTATTCGCATACAGCTTGGGATATCACATCGTTGAGGTTCACGTAGACCTTTGCGTGTTTAGGAGAGTAACCCGACCCCAAGCCAAGCATATCGTTCACGACGAGAACCTGTCCATCACAATGGACGCCTGCCCCTATCCCGATGGTTAATGATTCTATCGACTCTGTGATATCCTTAGCTAGAGTGAGTGGTATGCATTCGAGGACAATAGCCCACACACCCAAGCGATCCAAAGCCCTAGCATCCTCCATTATTAGCTCTGCATCACTCTTTCTCTTACCCTGGACCCTCATCGCCTTGGCTGTCTGGGGGAGCAAACCTACATGCCCCATGACGGGGATGCCGTCCTCTATCAACGTCTTAATCACCATGGATTGAAGACCCTCGATCTTCACGGAGTGCGCCCCAGCTTCTATTAATAACCATGCGTTCTCCAAGGCAGCCTCCACAGTGTTAAACGAGTTGATCGGCATATCAGCGACGATATGCGCATTCTTAACGCCCCTCGCCACCGCCTCCGTGTGACGTATCATATCACTCATAGTCACCTGTTTAGTGTCTTCGTAGCCCAGGACAACCATGCCAAGGCTATCGCCGACGAGTAATACATCGACTCCTGCGTTGT
>CAYTVK010000343.1:0-2223 GCA_964441725.1 uncultured Candidatus Bathyarchaeia archaeon
TTTTGAGTATGACGCCCAGAATCATCTTAACCTTGGACAAAGAAACCACTAAACACCGCTGGTGGGCTTTACCTAAAAGAATTATTGAATAAAAAATAGATGATTATGCCATTCTCTGGTATGCTTTCTTACCTAGCTCGAAAGCCCTCATGTTAAGCTCCAGAAACTGGGGTCTGAGACTCTCCTTCAGTGTCTCCAGAACGGTCTCCTCGCTGTAAGGCAATAAGCCGCTCTCTACAAGAGCCCCAAGCATGACAATGTTGGTGGTAATGGGATCACCTGCCTCCTCCGCGATGCCTGTGGCGTCAAATCGGTGAATATTATCCGTCACCTGTCCGAGTAAAGCAAAGAGTTTAGACATATCCGGGTAAGGTATCATGCCGCTGACTACCTCAACTGGGGCAGTGACACGTGTATTAACCAGTGCCAGCCCGTCCTTCTTCAGATAAGTTACGCCTCTTCTCACTGCCTCGGCTGGCTCAAACCCGATTAACACGTCAGCTTCCGCTTTCCTGATCTGGGGGTTGCTAGTCTCACCTCCTATCTGTATGTGCCCCATAACCGGTCCACCTCGTTGAGCCATACCATAGGTCTCACCTATCTTTACATGCATCCCGGACCTAATTGCAGCCTCAGCCAAGAGCCGAGACGCCAGCAGGGTTCCCTGTCCACCCACTCCAGCCACTACTATCTTGAATGGCTCCATTACGCATCACTCCTGTGAATAGCATCCACTGGACATACCTGTGCACAGCTGTCGCACCCCATACAGAGCGTCGTATCGATGCTTGCTCTCCTCTCATCCTCGTTCCACATTAACGCTGGGCAACCGTAACCACTGAGACACTGCTTGCAGCCGATGCATTTTTCCTGATCCACAACGTAGACCGGTGGCCTGTTGGGACGCATCTCGCGCACCGCCACCATGGCGCATACGCGTCTGCTGATGACCATTGCTACTCCCTCGGCTTCAAGCATACGTTTGAACGCCGCCTCAGCAGCGTCAAGGTCGTATGGGTCTACGATCTCTACGTGCTTCACACCTGAGGCTCTAGCAATGTCCTCTATCATTATAGGCTCCACTATGTCGCCTGTGGCTGTTCTCCCCATCTGGGGGTTCGTCTGGAACCCAGTCATAGCTACAGCTTTGTTATCAGCCACAACGATCTTTATCGGGGCACCGTTATGAACGGCGTTCTGAAGAGCTGGAATACCTGCATGCAGGAACGTACCGTCACCTATCCAAGCTATCGTATCGACACCCATCTGCTGCATACCCTGACTTACCCCGATGCTCGCACCCATGGCAAAGTAAGTGTCCTCAAACTCCATGGGTGGCGCGTGTGCTAGTCCGTAGCACCCTATGTCACCGTTTACCACGACGTTCTTGAGGTCGTCCTTGACTGATTTCACAGCCTGCTTCAAAGCGTATAGCGTTGATCTGTGGGGGCAGCCTGCGCACATGGTGAGCATCCTGTCGAAGAGTAATTCCTCCTTTTCAGACTCTAACTCTGTTCTATCTGATGCCGGTTTCTTCAATCCCAGCAGTTCTGATATTTTAGCGTCAACTATTTCATGGCTGAGCTCTCCCTCACGGGGGAGACTTCCATCCATCCTGCCCAGTATCTTAAGGCTCGGATTCACGTCTTTCGCTAGCGCCTTGACGTGAAGCTCCACATAGGGGTCTACTTCTTCTGCAATCAATAATGTGTCTAGGTTTTTGATGAATTCACTCACCTTTTTCTTGGGCAGTGGATGTGATGTCAGTAGCTTCATCCACGCCACCTGTTCTTCGACACCAAGAGCCTCAACCGCATCCTTTACGTAGGTGAAGGCGAAACCCACCCCCAATAAGCCTATTTTTTCTCCACCCTGCTTTACCATGTTGAACGGTACTTTTTCGAACAACTCTTCAACTGCGTCAATTTTAGCGTGCCTCTCCTTGTGACGCCTGAACAGCTTATCGAATCCAGCTACCCTGTAGCTGAATCCCTCCCAGTCAAACTCTGGTTTTCGGCCTAGTTTCTCGATCGTGCCCAGCTCTACGTCGCTCCGCATGTGGCTAAGCCTCGTAACTGTCCTGATGAGTATGGGCAGTTTCACCTGCTCTGATAGCTCAAAGGCGTACTTAGTGAGGTCTTTCGCCTCCTGTGGGCTGCTGGGCTCAATTATTGGTACGTCGTTGAGTTTTCCCATCCACCTGTTATCCTGTTCTGTTCTACT